>SZPD01000386.1 GCA_030263515.1 Anaerolineae bacterium CFX9
CGCCGCTTTCTCGTAACACTCGATCGCCTTGTCGAGATTGCCGTTCCGTGTGTACCAGCCGCCCAGCGACCCATACCACGACTCGCCGTCCTCATCCACAAGGCTGGGCTGGCGCTGAAGGGCAAGGATCAGATTGTGCTTCGCCTGATCCATCATGATCTCGCGCGCCGAATCATCCGGAGACATCGCAGCGGCTTTCTTGCGCAGAGTCAGCCCAAGCGCCGCGAGCGCAGGCGCAAAATCGAGCGTCAGCACATCATCGTCTTCCGTACTTTCGGCACGAACGCGGAAGATCCTGCGCGCCTGCTCAAGATGATACTCCGCCTCATCAAGCTGGTTGAGCTTTTCATAGACGTAACCGATGCGGTAGAGAATGATCGGGTTATCCGGATCGAGCGCCAGCGCCTGCTGATAGGTTCTGAGCGCGCCTTCATAGTCACTGGCGCGATACTGACGCTCAGCCAGAGGCAGCATGGAAAGCGCCAGCGTGGCGTTTTCGGCCTCTTTCTTCTGCGACTCTGACGCCTCACGCAGCGCGCTGTAGAGCGACTGCATCTCGCTTCGGCGTTCGGCGATGGCATTTGCCAGATCGGCTTCAATCTTGGCTTTCGTCTCCAGAAGCTGGCTGCGCGCCCGGATGACGTAGCCGATACCGGTCACGCCGGCGACACTGAGGATCAGCCCGATCACGCCCAGCCCGGAGCCGATCGCCTCAAAGATGTTCAGGAAGCCGCTGGCGTCACTGGCGTAGCGGTTGGCGTCCTCCATAGCGGCGCGTGCCTGCTCTGCATGACGGGCAGCTTCAGCCACCAGCGCTTCGGCAGTGGCACGGGCTTCGGCAAGCACGGCGTCCGGCGACTCTGGCGCGGCGTCCTGGGCAGAAACCGCTGCCACGCCGCACACGACGATCACAAATAACACAAAAAAGCGAATGATTGCCATCTTGCTGATTCTCCCGGCAGCGGCTCAGAAGCCAAAGAAGGATGCCAGCCAGCCGCGGATACTTTCGGCTCCGGCATTGATCGGCATGACGTGGACACCGCCCGCGCGCAGGATGGCGGCGATCTGAGGATCATCGCTGCGACCTGCGTTCTGCGCCGCCGCCAGATCATCGGCATAGCGCCCGCTGCCTTCCATCGTGAGCAGCGGATAGCGCACCGCGCCTGTCGCCCGCGCATGCGCTTCCTTGGCGACGATCGCGCCGCCGTTGATGATCAGGCCAAGCGTGGCGTAGCGCTGATCGCCTCCCTGCGCCAGCGCATAGCCGAGATGCCCCAGCAGATCGCTCTCAGCGCCGAAAGCGTTCCCGCTCGTCAGGACGAAATGCGAATGATTTGCGTCCAGATCCGCCATCGCCTTCGGATTGTCGTATCCCGGATAGCGGATGACCGCCCGCGGAGCCACCCCCACCAGCGGAAACTGATACCTGCGGCGGGCGCGCGCAGCTCCCATCATCGCCATCACGCCGGCATCAGTTCCGCCGTCAAAGATGGCAACCGCATGCTGCTCAGCAAACCAGGCGATCCCGTCTTCCAGCGTTGACCGTACATCGCTCATGCTCGCTTCATCCATCAGCGCGGCTCCCCCCATGATGACGATCGCCGGGCTGGGGCGCGGCAGTTCAAGCGCTGCAATCACTGCGCCCGGATCTGAATCACGCGGGGCGTAGATGGCGCGGGCCGCTGTCTCTCCAAAAGTGATGGTGAACGGCGTCAGGGATGCCGTCTGTGGGCTGAAGATGCGCCCGACTTCATCGATAATTCGTTTGAACATGCGCACCCCTCCAGTTTCCGCCAGCCTGACGCACACCTGACCCCGATTATAGTCCACGCGCAGACATTCCGCCGCAGAATGCCCGAAGCGTGCGCTATACTACGCGCTTCTGCCGAAACAGATCGAACTGACAATCACACTGCCTATGCCTGAACTGACTGTCGCTTTCGCACGCGATCTGCTCGCATGGTATGATGCCAGCGGCGTAGAGCTTCCCTGGCGCGGCGCTGACGATCCCTATCACGTCTGGCTGTCAGAAATCATGCTCCAGCAGACGCAGATCGAAACCGTCAAACCCTATTTTGCGCGCTTTCTGGCGGCGTTCCCAACCGTGACGGACCTGGCTCAGGCCCCGATCGACGCTGTGCTCAAGCTGTGGGAAGGACTTGGCTATTACAGCCGTGCCCGCAATCTGCACCGCGCAGCGCAGATCATCGCCGCGCAGTATGACGGACAGTTTCCGCGTGAGGTCGATGCGCTGCTCGCGCTGCCGGGCATCGGGCGCTACACGGCAGGCGCGATCGCCAGCATCGCCTTCGGTGCGCGAGCGTCAGTGCTTGATGGCAACGTGATCCGCGTGCTGGCAAGGCTCACCGATCTTGAAGAAGATGTCTCGCAGGCAGCGACACAGGCACAGCTCTGGAAGCTGGCAGAACGCCTGCTGCCCGCCGAGCGCGCCGGTGATTACAATCAGGCGCTGATGGATCTCGGACGGCTGATCTGCAAGCCGCGCGCGCCGCTGTGCAGCGAGTGCCCAGTGGCTGCGCACTGCCTGGCACGCCAGCGCGGCACACAGGCTACCCGCCCGGTCAAGGCAAAGCGTGCCGAAACACCTCACTACGATGTGGCTGCCGGGCTGATCTGGAATGCGGCTGGAGAGCTTCTGATCGCTCAGCGCCCGCTGGACGGGCTGTTGGGTGGATTATGGGAATTTCCGGGCGGCAAACAGGAACCCGGCGAAACGCTGGAGGCATGTCTTCAGCGGGAGCTGAAAGAAGAACTGGCGATCGAAGTCGAGGTGGGAGAACTGTTCACCGTCGTTCGCCACGCCTTCACACACTTCCGGATCACGCTGCATGCCTTTACATGCAGGCACAGCGGCGGAGAGCCACAGGCGATCGGCGCGCAGGCGTTTGCGTGGGTCATGCCTGATGAGCTGGAGCGCTACAGTTTTGGCAAGGCGGATCGCAGGGTGATCGAAGCGCTGCGCCAGCGAAAAAACATGTTGTTCTGAACGGCCCGGCCGTTCAGCCCCTGAACGCCAGCAGGATGAAGGGATCGCTGGTGTCCTTGGTCTTGCCCGATTCCAGGATGACGATGCGCGGATCGGCATTCTTCACCGCTTCCAGCCGCTGATGTGGCATGATGTTTTCCCATTTGGAGAAAACCGCTGTGAACGTGCCGTCCTTGTTCGGTGTGACATCGCGCGGCTGCAAACCGGCGAACATCAGAATATCGATGACCTCGCCGCGTCCGAGCGCCAGATAGCTGACAGGTTCCGGCTCCGGTTCAGGTTCGGGCTGCGGACCGGGAGCCGCCCGAAGCTGCCCCGTCGAGCGGGCAGCGTTCGCAGTGGAAAGCAGCTTGAGCACGTCTGCCAGTTCGGTTGCCGCCTTGTAATAGCCTTCCGCGATGCCCCGCGCGTAGGCGGCTTTATCCGGCGTGGCATTGACGGATTTTGAATCGCGGGCATAGTCACGCGCCAGCATCACCCAGCGGTTGGCAAGTTCGCGCATGTGCGCATCATATTCGCGTTGATCTGCCATACATCTCCCTCCTCGAAATAGTATATCCGCTTGATACCCCCTTCACAAAGTGGCATAATCTGACGTATTCAGGCGTACACAAAACGGGACGAATCAGCTCATGGAAATCGTGACCAGTCAATCTGCCTCGACCAGTGTGTTCATCACCGGCGCGATAACCGGAGCAGGGCGCGAAACGGCCCGCCTGCTGCTGGCGGCGGGTCACCGTGTGAC
>SZPD01000387.1 GCA_030263515.1 Anaerolineae bacterium CFX9
TATCGCGCAGGGAAGTGCGCGGAAACTCGCCGGGCAGCGCGCGCTCCAGTGAGGTAAATGGGCTAACGGAGGTGTTCGCCATCAGTGATCCCTTGCGATTCATCCTCGCGGACGACCTGGAGATAAATTTCTTCGAGCGACTCAGACTGCGGCGCAATGGTGACGACATTGACGCCCAGATCGAGCAGGCGGCGCAGCAGCGCCGGATTGGTCTCGGCAGGCTGTGCGACACGGTAGCGAAGCCAGTCCGTCCCCTGCGCTTCCACGGTGACCAGATCGCTGATGTCTTTTGCCAGCCCGTTGAGTTCACCGGCAATCCGCAGTTCCATCACCGGATCGCCGACGAACCGACGCGCAAGCTGCTCAAAAGATCCGCTGGCGATGATACGTCCATGGCGGATGATGGCGATCTCATTGGCAAGCACCTGGGCTTCATTCAGGTTGTGTGTGGTGATCAGGAAAGTGCGCTGGTCGCGCTGAAGCTCGATGATGGCATCGCGCACCAGTTTGGCGCTCTGGGGATCCATCGCGGAAGTTGGCTCATCCAGCAGCAGGACAGGCGGATCGTGCAGCATCGCCCGCACCAGCGCCAGCTTCTGCTTCATGCCTTTCGAATACTCGCCGAGCTGCTTGCCGAGCGCAAACGTCAGCCCGAAGCGCTCCATCAGATCCAGCGTGCGCTTGCGCCGGGCTGCCGCGTCCAGCTTGTACATCCGCCCGAAGAAATCGAGGTATTCCAGCGCCTTCATGCGTTCATACAAGCCATGCTGCTCAGTCAGCACGCCGACGTGTGCGCGTACCTGCTCAGGCTGGCGCACGACATCGAAACCCGCAATCCGCGCCCAGCCTTCCGAAGGCGCAAGGATTGAGGTCAGCATACGAACCGTGGTGGTCTTGCCTGCGCCATTAGGACCAAGCAGCGCGAGAACAGAACCGGCGGGGATATTGAGCGAAATCTTCTGAACGGCGAGGAAGTCGTCGTAGTATTTCGTCAGTTCATGAGCTTCGATCATGGATGCTGCCAGGGGCACTCCTTCACATCAGCGTCAGCAGATTTCATTATCGCATTCTTTCAGTATGGATAACGTGAATTTTCCGTGAACAGGATGTGCCGACAACGAAAACTCCTCTCTTGCGGAGAGGAGTCCATCGTGGATTTTTATGGAGTGAGGCAGGCGCAGCAGAGCGCTTTCAGGCTGGTTTCTGGCTCGTCTGCTGCGGCGGCGTCGGGAGCGGCTGACGGCGGCGGATCAGGTAGACGATCAGCGCGCCGGCGAACGCGATCACGCACACCACCTGCGACCAGTTCACCCCCGCGACCAGCGTCACCTCAACGCGGATGAATTCCAGCAGGAAACGGATGACCGCGTACTGCATGACATAGAACAGGAAGAAATCGCCATCCCGGAAGCGGCGCACCGCCCCACGACGACGATCGCGCAGGAACAGGTTAAGCAGCACGACGAATGCGATCCCGTTCCAGAGCGCTTCGTAAAGGAACAGCGGATGAAACAGCGTCGTCCCGACCGGATAATCAACGATACTGCGGAACGGATCAACCCGCTTTGAACTCTGAATGGTGATCCCCCACGGCAGGGTCGTGACCGTGCCATACAGCTCCTGGTTGACGAAGTTTGCCCAGCGACCGATCGCCTGCCCCAATGGCAGCGCAACGCCGGCGATATCGAGCCATTCCCACACCGGAAGCTTGTTGCGGCGCAGGTACAGATACGCGCCCAGCCCGCCGCCGATGACCGCTCCGAAGATGCTCAGGCCGCCGCTCCAGATGGCGATCGCGCCGTTATTCAGATTGAAGAAATTTTGCAGGAACCATGTCGTATCCATGCAGCCGTCACCGACGCCGGGAGCCGTGCAGGATGCCGTGAGCGAAATCGGCGGGAACAGGACGAACCACAGCCGCGCCAGCACGATCGCAGGGATGATCGCCCATGTCAGCGCGCCCCACACATGATCAGGGTCTTTGCCCGCCCGCTTGGCAAGACGCGCTGCCACCATCGCGCCGATCAGCATCGCGGCTACAATGATGATCCCGTAATATCGGATCTGCAGCCGATCAAACAGGACGATATACTCGGACTGAAACTCCATCGTCTAAACCTCTCTATCAAGGTGTCTATAGACATACAGCAGGCGTTGAACGCCCGTAATATTAGTCCCTACCGCCAGTATCCACAACCCCGCGATCAGCAGCACCGGCACGAGAAACATCACCAGCATCACGACCACGCGCTCGAAGCGTGAAAACAGCCCGATCTTGACGGACAGATCGGCTTCCCCAGCCCGCGCACGGACGTAACTGACGACGAACGTTCCGATCAGCCCTGCCATCGTCAGCAGGACGTAATGAGGCTGCGCAGTGTCAGCGAAGTAGTAGGCAAGCCCGCCAAACACGAACCCATCAGCATAACGATCGAGCGTCGAGTCCAGCACCGCGCCGCGCCGATCGACACGCCCCCTGGCACGCGCCACCGCCCCATCAAGCGCATCCAGCGGCAGGCTGAGCAGAAGCAGCACGCCAGCGCCGACAAACTCGCCCGTCGCGATCAGCACCGCCGCCAGCCCAACCACAATCAGACCGGCGATCGTGATCGCGTCCGGATGAACGCCGCGCTCATGCACGAATCGTCCGGCGCGTGAGGTCAGCCCTTCGGTGAGCCTGCGCGCCCGATCGGAAAGGGTCGCTGGAGGAAGCTGTGTCATCTAAGGTGATCCTGCTGAAAACCGGTGGATTAGGCAGTCATCAGACCGCGCCTGATGATACCCGATTTTTCGGCAACCCCGTAGGCAGGATTCCGGCAAATACCAGCGAAATTCCAGCCGCAGGAAGCCGTCAAAATCCGGTTTTCCCTCTTGATATTGGCTGCTCGTTCGTTTATGCTTTGAAGGTAGTGAGCTTCGGGGTATGGCGCAGTCTGGTAGCGCGCAGTGTTCGGGTCACTGAGGTCCGCAGTTCGAGTCTGCGTACCCCGACATGAAAACAGGATCAGCATGAGCTGACCCTGTTTTTTTTATGTCTGTATTCTCTGCCGCATGATCTCAAAAGCGATCACAGCAGAGGCTGAAGTGGTATCCAGGGCGGCGCTGAAGCGGCGTCCATACGGGATTTTGAGGCGGATATCCGCAGAGTCGGCAAAGGAGCGCGTCACCCCGCGTTTTTCACCGCCGACCACGATGAAGACAGGCTGCCTGAGATCGGCTTCATAGAGCGGCACGGCGCGATGCTGATCGGTCACCACAACCTGTACGCCCCGGCTGCGGAAAAACGCTGCTGCATCCTGCACCGAGTCGGCGACTGCGGTCGGGATGCGCTCACTCGCGCCAGCCGAAGCGCGTGCAACTACGGCGGCCGCGCTCATCCAGTTGCGCGGCCGAACGACCAGCCCATCCGCGCCCGCCGCATAAAACGCGCGGATCGCCTGCCCGAAGTTGAACGGATCCTCGACGCCATCGAGCATGACGATGAACGCTGGCTTGTCGTGTGGCAGCAGATCGGCAGGTGCGCACATCTTTCTCTCGCCGACGCGCGCCACCAGCCCGCCGTGGCTCTTGCCCGCGGCGATCTGCGCCAGCGCTTCCTCGTCCACCCGCTGCACTTCTGCACCCAGCCGGGCGACGCGCCGCACCAGCGCCAGAAGATGCGCATCGCGCAGGTCACGGCGCACGAACAGCGCATGAATATCGCGGCTGCCGGAATCGAGCGCCGCCTCAATCGAGATCAG
>SZPD01000388.1 GCA_030263515.1 Anaerolineae bacterium CFX9
CAATACCATGGTCATCGCCGGGCTGGTGATCGCGCTCGGCGAAATCGTGGATGACGCGATCATCGACGTCGAGAATATCGGCCGACGATTGCGACTCAACGCCGCGCTCGATGAACCCAGATCGGCGCTCAACGTCGTTCTTGCGGCCTCGCTCGAAGTCCGCAGTGCGGTGGTATTCGCAAGCCTGATCGTCATGCTGGTATTCCTGCCGATCTTCTTTCTTGAGGGCGTATCCGGCACCTTCTTCCGCCCGCTCGCCACGGCCTATGTACTGGCGATCGGCAGTTCACTTCTCGTCGCGCTGACGGTAACGCCAGCACTCTGCCTTCTGTTGATGCCGCGTGATGGCATCCGGCACGCAGACACGAGCTTCGTGCGCTTTCTCAAGGCACGATACCGCCCTGTCCTGCCGCGCCTCATCGAACGGCCAAAACTCGCTGTGATGACGATTGTGGTCGGCCTGACGGTCACCAGCATCGGTTATCTGAGTTTCAAGGACCAGTTCCTGCCAGATTTCCGCGAAACTGACTTCCTGATGCACTTCGTCGAAAAGCCTGGCACCTCGATCGAAGCGATGGATCGGGTGACGATTCGCGCCAGCAAGGAACTGCGGGCCATTCCAGGAGTGCGCAATTTCGGGGCGCATATCGGTCGCGCCGAGGCAGGCGATGAAGTCTATGGCCCCAACTTCACCGAGCTCTGGATCAGTCTCGACGACAGCGCAGACTATGATGCGAGCGTCGCGAAGATACAGAAGGTGATCGACGGTTATCCCGGCCTCCAGCGCGATGTACTCACCTATCTGCGCGAGCGGATCAAGGAAGTCCTGACGGGAGCAGGAGCCACAATCGTGGTGCGCGTTTACGGGCCAGAGATCGATCAGCTCCGCACGATGGCCGAGCAGGTGAAGATGGCGATCGCCAATGTGCCCGGCGTCACTGATCTCAAGGTCGAGATGCAAAGCCTCATCCCCCAGGTCCAGATCAAGCCCAAACCTGAAGCTCTTGCCGCTTATGGGCTGACCACAGGTGAAGTTCGCCGGGCCGCGGCAACCCTGATCCAGGGCGTAAAAGTCGGCGAGATTTATCACGACCAGCGCAGCCTCGACGTCACGGTCTGGGGAACCGAGGAAGTACGCGGCGACCTTCATGCGCTGCGCAACCTGATGATCGAGGCACCGGCTGCGGGCGCAACAGTACAAGGAACCGCTACCGGCGGTGCGCAGGTCCGGCTCGGCGATGTCACGGATATCCGCATCATGCCCGCAGCCAACGAGATCAAGCGCGAGAACGGCTCGCGGCGCATCGATATCACGATGAACATTTCCGGTTCCGATCTCGGCGCGGTGGCGACGGCTGTCGAAACCCGCGTACGCCAAATGAAGTTCACCAGCGGCTATTACCCCGAATTTCTTGGTGAATATGCCGCACTCCAGCAATCGCAGCGCCAGCTTCTGACGCTCGGACTGCTGTGTCTTGCGGGCATTCTGCTGCTGGTTTGGCTCGAATTCCGCTCACTGCGCCTCACAGGGCTGATCGCACTCAGCCTGCCTTTTGCGCTGGTCGGTGGTGTAATCGCGGTCGCGCTGTCGGGCGGCGTCATATCGCTTGGCGCGCTGGTCGGATTCGTGACCGTCCTCGGCATTACTGCCCGCAACGCCATCATGATGATCAGCCATTTCCGCCATCTGGAAGAAAAGGAAGGCGAAATGTTCGGACGCGCACTGGTCTTGCGTGGCGCCGAGGAACGGCTGATCCCGATCCTGATGACCGTATCCTGCGCCGCACTTGCGCTGCTGCCGCTGGTCGTGCGCGGCGATGCGCCGGGCCACGAGATCGAACATCCGATGGCACTGGTGATTCTGGGCGGCCTGATCAGCTCGACCGCCCTCAATCTGCTGCTGATGCCCGCCCTTTATCTGCGCTTCGCCAGGGGATCTCAAATACCTCCGCAACCCGAAGCTCCAGCCGCCACGGTGACCGCATGATCAGGATATCCTTATTCAGCCTGGTTGCCCTCACCTCGCTCGTGGCTTGCGGCACCACCAGCGAAGTGCGCTCGCCCTTATCGCTTCCTGCGGCCCAGACGGAGTTTATCGAGGCGCACACACCGGGTGTAGTGGCCACGGCGCTGCCCGCCCAATGGTGGCATCTCTTTGATGATACTGAGCTCGACGCCCATGTCGAACGGGCGCTCGCCGCCAACGCCGATCTGCATATCGCCATCGCCAATCTCGAAACAGCCCGCGCGATGGTCCGACAGGCCGACGCAATCCGACTGCCGGCAACCGTCATCGAGAGTGGTGCAGGCCCTGATCGGGCGGACAAGCAACCCAGTACCTCGTCGATTCCAAAGACGAGCTACGAACTGGGGGCAACGGTTGCCTATGAAATCGACCTGTTCGGGCGATTGAGCAGCGGTGTCCGTGCCGCTCGTGCCGATGCCGCAGCATCCGCTGCACTGGTGGATGCCGCACGGATCGCGGTCGTCGGCGACACCGTAGCGGCCTATATCGACTATTGCGGCGCGGTGCAAACCCGCACGCTGACCAAATCTCTGGTGCGCGCGCATGAACACAGCTTCCAGCTAATCGACCAGCAGTTTCAGGAAGGCGAAGTTTCGCCACTGGAAGTCGCCCAGGCTCAGACAGTGCTGCAGCGCGCCAGGGCAAATCTCGCCCCGTTGGAAGCAGATCGCCGACGAGCCCTGTTCAGGCTTGCAACCCTCGAAGGCCTTCCACCGTCAGCGACGGATGGATGGCGCCTCTCTTGCCACAGCATCCCGAAGATCGAAGTGCCTCTTCCGGTTGGAGATGGAACCGCCCTTCTCGCTCGCCGCCCGGACATCCGCGAAGCAGAGCAGCGCGTCATCGCTGCGACTGCCCGGATCGATATTGCTCACGCGGATCTTTATCCGAAAATTTCGCTGGGTAGTTCCCTCGGCCTGATCGCCGGCAGGTTCGACGCCATTCTGACGCCACTCATCACCTGGTCCTTCCCCAACCGGAGTGCTGTACGTGCGAGAATCGCTGCGGCTAAAGGCCAGGAAGCAGCAGCGCTTGCAACTTGGGATGCAGTCATCCTGCGTGCACTGCGCGAGGTTGAAACTGCGCTCGCGGATTATCGGGCCGAACAGGTACGCCGCGCTGACCTCATGTCTGCACTCATTGAGAGTGAGAAAGCCGTTCGCCGCGCACAAGCGCGCTTCCGTCTCGGTGCCGACAGCTATCTGCTGGTGCTCGACGCCGAGCGTACCCGAACTGACATCGCGACATTGGCGGCCACTTCGGACCTTCGGATCGCTCAGACCCAAATCGCTCTGTTCCGGGCATTGGGTGGCGGATGGAAACAGCCATCAGGACAGGTGAAATAACCCGATCATAGTATGATGAGCACCATGAGAGTTCTTGTTGCCGATGATCATGAAGAAACGCTGAACTTCATCCGGCGCGGACTGACGCAGGCGGGTCATATCGTCTCCACGGTCGACAATGGCCGTGAAGCGCTCTTCCGCGCTACCGAGGAAAGCTATGATGCAATTGTCCTCGATCGTATGTTGCCCGGACTCGACGGTCTGTCGATCCTCAAAATGTTACGTGCTGGCGGCATCCGAACGCCAGTACTGCTGCTCACTGCCATGACCAGGATAGCGGACCGGGTGGAAGGATTGGAGAACGGTGCGGACGATTATCTCGTCAAGCCCTTTGCATTTTCCGAACTG
>SZPD01000389.1 GCA_030263515.1 Anaerolineae bacterium CFX9
CTGGACCCGCGCCATCCCAAAATCAAGGACGATCCGCGCATCACCAGCGTGGGCAGGTTCATCCGGCGCACCAGCATCGATGAGCTTCCCAATCTCTTTAATGTTCTGCTGGGGCACATGAGCCTGGTGGGGCCGCGCCCGCCAACCCCGGATGAAGTTTCGCTCTATGAGCCATGGCATATGCAGCGCCTGGCGGTCAAGCCGGGCATGACGGGCTTATGGCAGGTGAGCGGGCGCAGCGATATCCCCTTTGACGAGATGTGCCTGCTGGACATCTATTACATCGAAAACTGGTCGATGTTCCTTGATGCCCGCATCCTGATGATGACCATCCCCCGCGTGCTGATGCGTCACGGAGCCTACTGATTTAGCCCTGAATCCACTGACCGGTCAGCGGATCCATCCGCCAGTTCTGCGGTGTATCCGGGTTGCAGGACGGCGGCAGGGTGCGCGTTTCCGGCTGCGCGAAGACGATTTCCACGTTTCGCCCGGTCAGCAGGCGGACGAAATTGACCAGCACGATCCGGGCTTCTGATTGAGCACGGTCGAGAATGCCCCCTTCAATGGCATCATCCCTGAAATCGAGCAGCGCTGTGTACTGTGCCAGCAGGCGCGCCTCATCCCAGTCCACCGGGCAGACCGTTGTGGTGCGGTCATACTGGCGGATGTAATCGACGCGACAACTGGTGAGCTGCGCCGCGGGCACAGTGATGATATAGGTGCTGCGCGTCTCGTCATAGCGAATATCAGCTTCGGTCAGACGAGTCAGGTCCAGCCCGGCTTCGATCGATCCTTGCGCTACATGATTGGCCCCGAAGCCACATGTATTGAGCGCGCCCTGCTGAATGCCCACGTAAATATCCGCTTTGGCGAGCTGCGTACTGACACTCACAAGCTGCCCAAGCGGCTGGATGCCTGTCACCAGCGTCTGCGTGCTGCTGACATTGGCGACCGGCGGCGGCAGGTTGGCGACCGTGCCGAGCAGATCGCGGAAGCCGCCGACCACGCTGTTGACAGAGACCACCCCGGTCAGCAGCACCAGCGCGATGACCGCGGCCAGACCTAAACAGCCGACGCCGCAGGCGATCAGGCATCCGCGCGAGCCGCCTTCTTGTTCGGGGGGCGGAGGCTGGTACTGCGGCGGTGGATAGCCGCCAGACATCATGTAGGGATTGGACGATGGCGGCGGAGGAGGCGTATAGACCTGTATCGGGTCCTGATCAGTCAATGCAGTTCGTTCCTTGCTGTTCTTGCAGATACGTATCAAGCATACCTACAGGATACGCATTTTTCGCCCCTCAGGTTGCAGGGGTTTTTGGGGGTGTGGTCTCAAGAGTGGATGGAAATCGCACGCCAGCATTGCTATACTGATCATGACTGCGCCCCAGTAGCTCAGTGGATAGAGCGGCGGACTCCTAAGCCGTGCGCATAGGTTCGATTCCTATCTGGGGCACCAAAAAGCGCCGTTGGGCATTCCGCGCTCAGATGCCCTTCGGCGCTTTTCTTTTCCATGCCTCGCGTGGGGATCAGATATCCCAGGCATAGGGCTGATATTCCGGGTGGCGCTGGATATACCGCTTCACAAACGGGCACAGCGGCTGGATTTTATAGCCTGCCTCGACGGCGTAATCCAGCGCGACCTTTGCCATGCGGTTGGCGATACCGCGCCCTTCAAAGGCAGGCGGCACTTCTGTATGCGTGAAAATGATGTTTTTTCCCGCGATCATGTATTCGATCATCGCGAGTTCGCCATCGAGCGCAACCTCAAACCGCTTTGCATCGGCATTGTTGCGGACTTCCAGTTCATCAGCGTTCAGATTGTCTGCCATTACGATCCTGGTCCCTTCTCATCAGAATGTTTGAGATGTGTATTCAGCGCTCTCGGTACAGACACGGTGTTACACGCACTTATTACGCGAAGCCCAGACAGGGGAGTCTGAAGCCTTCGTGAAAAACCGCACAAAAACGCTGTCTACCGGTGTACAATAGCCGCAGACAGGCATTGATGAGGACATCCCATGAACGGCGGAACGCTTCCGATTATCCTGGCGCATGGTGCGCTGGGAGAGTATGACGAGATCATTTTTCTCGGCGTTGGCGTTGTCTTTGTCGTTCTGATGGGGCTGAGCTGGCTCAGAAGCCGGAATCAGACGCCGGAAGATGCCATCCAGCCAGAAACTCACCCCAAAGATGATGATTCAGGTAACGAACGTTTTACGCTGGAATAAACTGCTTCTCGCGCTCGCGCTCGGCGTGCTGCTGCTGGGGGGCGTGCTTCCGGTGCAGGCACACGGCTATCTGGTGCGCTCGATCCCTGAAGATCGGGCGCAGCTCGAACGTGCGCCTGCCAGGGTTCAGTATTGGTTCAGCGAAGATCTTGAGCCGGATTTCAGCAGTCTGACCATTCGCGACGCCGCGGGCACGATCATCGCTGAGGGGGGACTGTCTGCCGTTGATCGCTCGCTGCTGGAGGTGCGGCTGCCGGCCGGGCTGCCGGATGGCGCTTATATCGCCGATCTGCGCATCGCCTTCGCCAGCGATGGTCATGTGATCGCCGCCAGCCGGGTCTTTTTTGTTGGCAGCGTGACCGGGGATATCGCCGGTTTGGCGGCCAGCGACCGGGCAGTCATGCTTGAAGTCGTCTGGCGCTGGCTGCTGCTCTCCGGAATGACTCTGCTGCTCGGAACCTATGCCCTGTACGCACTGGTGCTCGTTCCGGCATGGGGCAACCCCAAATTCCGCGCCGGGCTGCTGCCCCCGCGCGTCATGAACCGGCTCAATCTGCTCGTCGTGACGGGTCTGGCGCTGGCGCTGGGAGCCAACGTTCTGGCGCTCCTTCAGCAGACGATGGTCTTCTTCGGCGCTGATCTCGGTCGTGTGCTGGGGGAGGGGTTGTGGCAGGTCGTGAGGATCGGCACGCGCTTTGGCGATACATGGAACATTCGCATGCTTCTGCTGCTGATCATGGCGGCGCTGCATGTGGGCGCGCGCTACTACCATGAGCGCCAGCCAGAAGCCGTGCGCGCCTTCTGGGTTGCCAGCGGCTGGGGTATGGCGCTGGCTTTTGCCACTCTGAGCCTTGCCAGCCATGCGGCTGGATCGCTGGTTCTGCCGTGGCTGGCGCTTCTGAGCGACTGGCTGCATGGCGCGGCGGTCGGCGTGTGGATCGGCGGCATCGCCGCGCTGGTCTGGGTGCTGCCCGCTGCATTGAATCCACTTCAAGGGGATGCTCGCCGTCAGGCGCTGCTGGCGGCGCTGCGGCGGTTTTCTGTGATTGCGGTGGCGTGCCTGTTTCTGGTGGTGACGACTGGCATCTACAGCGCATCCAACTGGATCATGACGCCCGCAGAAGCCGCAACCACCTATGGAAGCACCCTGCTGATCAAGGTGCTGCTGGTCGGTCTGCTGGTCGGTCTGGGAGGGCTGCATCATGTGGCGCTGCGTCCAGACCGTTTTGCGCGCTGGTCACGCCTGTTCGCGCGCGCAGAGCGTTTTCTGCTTACACTCCGGCTTGAGGCGGTCATGGCGGTCGTTGTGCTGCTGATGGCAGGCTGGCTGAGCGCAACGCCCGTGCCACAGCCGGAATTTGAACAACTGCCCGCCCCAACCGCCACACAGTCGATCGGTGATCTGAACGTCACTATTACGCTTTCGCCGGGCGGGCCGGGCGTCAACCGTACCGCTGCATGAA
>SZPD01000390.1 GCA_030263515.1 Anaerolineae bacterium CFX9
ATCCTGTCTGCATGGAATGGCATGATGCTCGCCAGCCTGAGTGAAGCCGCGCGCGCCCTGAAGAATCCGAAGTATCTGGATGCTGCGGTGCGCGCCGGGACGTTTCTGCGTGAGCGGATGATCACGCCAGAGGGACGCCTCTACCGCACGCACAAGGGCGGCGTCTCACATCTGAACGGCTACCTGGAAGATTATGGCTGCCTGATCGACGGCTTCCTTGAACTCTACCAGTCTACGTTTGATGAGAGCTGGTTCATCACTGCCCGCACACTGGCAGACAGCGCGCTGCGTCATTTCCGGGCGGAGGATGGCGGCTTCTTCGATACGAGCGATGATCACGAGACGCTGATCACACGCCCGCGCAGCCTTCAGGACAATGCCACGCCTGCGGGCAGCTCCATCCTCGCCAAAGGGCTGCTGCGCCTGGCGGCATTGACTGGCGAGGGAACGTATTACGACGCAGCGCGCGCGGCGCTGTCTCTGATCGTCCACGCCATGCGCGAATATCCACAGGCTTTCGGTGAGGCGCTCAGCGCTGCCGCGCTGCTGATCGAGGGTATCGACGAAGTGGCGATCATCGGCAGCCCACAGGATCCGATCACGAACCGCCTGCTCGATGTCGTGCGGCTCAAATATCGCCCGAATACCGTTCTGGCGCATGCTCCACGGGATACCGATAGCGACCATGCCATTCCCCTGCTCAGGGATCGCAGGACGATCACGGGCATGCCGACAGCCTATATCTGCCGGAATCTTGCCTGTCAGATGCCGGTGGTGACGCCGGAAGAAGTCTTTGAACTGCTAAACCGCACCCGGTGACGAACCGATGCAGTCGGCGCAGAGTCCTCAGGAATACTTCCGCCTGATGCTGATCACCGTTGTCGGGCAGGCGTTCACCGCCGCCGGCTATACGCTGGAGGACAGCCCGGCGATCTGGGCGGGTGGGTTGTTCCGCTTTCGCAAACCGCTGGCAGCGCCGCTGTATGCCTGTATCGAATTTCAGTATCTGTATTACATCGAAAGCCGCCCATCTCTGTTTCGCGTCCATCTGATCCGCACGGATCAGTTGAATCCCGCCGCACCCAGCACCCACCCCCGTGCGGCGCGCAAGCTGCTCAGCGAACTGGTGGTACGGGATTTTGGCGTGGCGATCCTGCCCAGCGCCGATCACTGGTGGTCATGCCGCGATGTGACGGAGATGGGGCGTGCGCTGGGGGAAGCGGGCAGCCTGGCAGTCGGCTATGGCATGCCCTGGCTGGATGGTACGCTGACTCCTCCGGTTTCTTAGAAGCTGATGTGCGCTTTACCACTGTCAGACCTGCGCAGCATTGACATGCTTTGCCGTGGTCGCCATAATGCCCGTATGATGACACGACGTTTCCCCCGCATTCGCAAGCTGATCGTCATGGTGCTGAGCGTGCCGCTGATCGCGGCGGGCAGCATTTCTGCCACCCCGTCCTCACAGACTGTCCAGCCGGGAATCGCGCCCGACGTGATGCTGCTGGCAGCGGAACGTTATCTGCTCAACGGCTACTATGAGACGGCGGTTGCCGCCTATCAGGCGCTGCTGGCGCAGGGCGACTCCGTTCCGGCTGAGATGCGGGCTGCGGCGGCGTTTGGGCTGGGGCAGGCTGCGCTGCGGGAAGGGCTGTTTCAGGATGCCGTCACCGCGCTGGACGGCTTCATCACCGATTTTCCTCAGGATGCGCGCCTGGCGCAGGCGCATTTTCTGCGTGGCGATGCTCTGCTGGGGCTGTCCAGTTGGGAAGCCGCGATCGCCGATTTTCAGCGTTATCTCCAGCTTCGGCCGGGGCTGATCGACAGCTATGCGCTGGAGCGTATCGCCGATGCGCAGGTGGCGCTGGGTTTCATCGATAACGCGCTCGACAATTACAAGAATGCTGCGGACAGCAGCCGAAGCGTTGTGCCGCTGGTGGGGCTTCGTGAGCGCATTGCGCAGATCTATATCAGCCAGCGCCGGTTTGATGAGGCGGTTGCCCAATACGACCAGATTCTGGCGGTCGCGCGTATTCCTGCCTATCGCGCCACCATTGAGCTGCGCGCCGCGCAGAATGAGGTTGAAGCGGGGCGTCTTGAGGCGGCGATGACCAGGATGCAGCGCATCTTTGAGACGTATCCTGATCGACCGGAAGCGTATGCCGCCATGAATGCGCTGCTTCAGAACGGGCGCACGCTGGATCCGTTTGCCATGGGGCGCGTTCAGTTCAACTATGGGGATTATCAGGGGGCGATCGAGTCATTCATCAGCTTCTCGACATCGCGCCCCGTCACACAGGTCCCCGCCGAACTGCATATGATGCTGGGGCGCTCGTACCGCGAGATCGGCAATACGCAGGCGGCTGTGACCGCTTTCCAGACGATCATCGACCAGTACACAACCGATCCCTTGTTTGGAGAGGCGCTGCTGGAACAGGGGCGCACGCGCTTCCTGCTTGGCGATATCCCCGGCGCGATCGAGCATTATCTGCGTGTGGCCCGAACCTACAGCTATACGCCGCAGGCCCCGGAAGCGCTGTGGCGGGCGGGGTATCTGCTCAGCACGAATGAGCAGCCTGCCGAAGCGCGTGCCGTCTTTGAGCAGTTGGCGGACGCCTTTCCGAACACGCAGCAGGCGATCGATGGACTGCTGATCGCGGCCTCTCAGGCGCTGGGGGCGGGTGAACTTGGCGCTGCCGAACGTTTCTACGCCGAAGTCGCTGTCAAGGCAACCGGGGAACCTCAGGCATCCGCATACCTGAATGTCGCCCGTCTGGCGCTTCAGCGTGGAGATAACAATATTGCCTCGCAGGCGCTTCAGGCGGCGGTCAGCGCCGCGCCAGACAGCTACTTCGCCCAGCGCGCCCGTGATATCGCCGCGGGGATTGCGCCTTTCCAGCGCCCTGCCAATCTGGTTTTCCAGTTTGATGACGCGGCTGAGATCGCCGAGGCGGAAAACTGGATGCGGACGACCTATGGCATCACGCAGGAAGGTCCGCTGTGGGTGCTCTCTCCAACACTTGAGAACGATCCCCGCATCGTCCGTGGGCGTGAGCTGTGGACGGTGGCGCAGTACGATGAGGCGCGGGCGGAATTTGTCGATATCATCACGGCTTACGAGACAGATCCGCTGGCGTCCTACCAGCTTGCGATTTTCCTGCGCGGGCTGGCGGCATATCAGAACTCGATCGTGGCGGCTGCCAACGTCATCCGCAATGCCAACATTGGCACGCTCGAAGCGCCCCCCTATATCGCGCGGATGCGTTATCCGGCGTATTACCTGGATGTCGTGCTGGAATCAAGCAACCGCTATGGGCTTGATCCTCTGCTGCTGTTCTCGCTGATCCGCCATGAGAGCCTGTTTGATACCTATGCGACTGCCGCGGCAGGCGAGAAAGGGCTGACGCAGGTCATCCCCAGTACAGGCGATTACATCGCCGGCGTGATCAATTTCCCCGATTATCAGCACAGCGATCTTTTCCGTCCGTATGCTGGCGTCGAGTTTGGCGCTTACTATCTTTACGAAAATCTGAATACGTTTAACGGGAATGTGACGGCTGCCTTGTCTGGCTACAACGCGGGACCGGGGCGGGCATTCCAGTGGCGCGAGATCAGCGGCGGCGATCACGACGCTTTCCTGGACGCGATCACGATCAGCAGCACCCGGCTGTACGT
>SZPD01000391.1 GCA_030263515.1 Anaerolineae bacterium CFX9
GCGATTCCAGAATGCGCGCGGGCTGGTGAACCCGCCGCCGAGAACAACCCACAGCATGAGCAGGGCCGCAGCCGGCACGATCAGAAGCGGTTCGATCAGCGCCCAGACGATCAGCGCCAGCGCCAAAGCCGTAAAGATCAGCGTGGTGATCGGCGTGCCGATGAGCTGTGGACGCTCAAGAATGCGGCGAATCAGCGCCTGGAGCACGCCCATGAAGTGCAGACCAAACAGGATGATGATCACGCCGCCCACATGAGAGATGATCCGGGTGACCAGTGTGATATTCTGCCGGCCGATCTGGGTGATGAAGGCCGTTCCCAATAAGCCGATCACCACAAAGACGAAGGTGAAACCGGCGACAAATGCCAGCCCGTGAATGAAGGTGCTGACGCGATGCAGGATACTGCTGCTGGCCGTGATCGTTCCTCCGGATGTCTGCGCAGCGACCATGTGCGTCATCCGACCGCCCATATAGCCGACGTAGGCAGGCACGAGCGGCAGCACACACGGCGAGAGAAAGGACACGAGACCGGCAATGAGCGCGATCCAGATGGTTACTTCCACAACCAAAACCCCTGCAACCCTAAAGAATCCTTATGCTATCCCTGTCTGACAGATGACGATACAGCCATGCAGCAGCTTCCGGGAGCATCTGAATGGCGGGCCCCACGGCTTCGGCAGCGCCGCCAAAATCATTGTGCCAGTAAGCTCCGCCCAGAGTGAAGCTGCCCGCTTCAACGACATAGGGCACACCGAACAAGCCATCTACCGGATACGACGCTTCCATCAGGCGTTGGCTTACCGAGTGGATGCCATCTGGCAGCGCGCTGTGGATGCTCACCGGAACTGAAAACAACGGCTCGCCGCTGTCGAACGCTGTCAGAGACAGCCGGGAACGGTCGATGCTGATCTGGACGGTGCATCGGGCTGAATCGGTAAAATCGCTTACCTGAGACCAGAACGATGCCTGCGTCCAGCCGAGAAATGCTTCCCCTGAACGCACACCGAGCCATTCCCGCCCGCGCACGATTTGACGCTGATCGGCACGCAGGATGCCGTGATGCCCTATCACGGCGACCGCGGGTGCGCTTGCATCGCACCACGGATGGATCGGCGCGCTACCGGCGCAGACTTCGATCAGTGCCGGAAGTGATGATACAGGAAGGGGTGTTTTGAGTCTGACCGGCTGCAGTGCGCGCGCATGCATCAGCCCTGTATCCAGCACGGCCTGATCACCCGACCACTGATGGACAGCGATGAGGGCATTGCTCCACGCCGGGCGCAAGGCATTTCTGCCGATCCCGGCTGCCTGTTCCGCAGCGCTGTGCAGGATGCGCGCATGCCGGAACGTCAGATCGGGCAGCGGGTAACTGTTGGCAATCTGCCCGGAAGCCGCGAGATAGTCGGCGGCGCGCCATGAGATGAGACTACCCGCGCCAAGCGCGCCTGCCAGACGCAGGAAATTGCGCCGCGTCAGCCCGCGAGAGGCGCTCATGGCAGCACCTCCAGATAGGTTTCAGCAGAGTTTTGCCGCCGAAACAGACTGCCTGACCGCAGCGTTTCCGGCATTGGCTGAGGAGGAATGCCCGCCGCCACAGCCTGAACATTCAGCGGGTAAATGCCGGGCGCTGGTGCGTTCCATGTCACCTGCCAATGTGCCAGTTGATGAGTGGAAGGCTGCGTAAACTCAGCCGGGGTCCAGTCCCCGTGATTAATGCGCACCCAGACGTGTTCGACAGGGTGGTTTCCTGCGTAGGCGGTCCCAGTCACTGTCACGGGCGCATCCAACCTGTACGGGTGCGCAGGATAATCTACCCATGCGGACGCCCCAAGCTCGCCCGTTGGACTCCAGCCATGCTGTTCCCAGAAGCCATCCTGAGGGGATGCGCCCAGCTCAATGCGGTGCAGCCATTTGGGCATCTTGTAACCTGCCAGACCGGGTACGAGCAGACGCGCCGGAAAGCCATCATCCGGGCTGAGGCTGCCCTGATCGGTTCCGGTTGCGATCCAGGCATCGTTCAGCCGTATGGTGGGCAGAACGGTCACGTATCCGTCATAGCCAATCAGCTTCGCGTAGTCACTGCCCCCATTCTGAGGGGACACCTGTGACAGGAGAACGGCGAGCGGAAACCCGGTCCAGCGTCTCTCTGTAGGACGCTGGCTGAAAGCGGAGCACAGATGCACACAGTGAAATTCCCGTACGGGAATTTCGGCGAGATCATCCCAAGACCAAATCAGGGGGACGCTGACCGCGCCCCCGATGGACAATGACCAGTGTGCAAGGGTGACCTGAGGGGTAGGGTGAAGCTGTTGTCGTTTCATACCACCGGATTATACACAACAAAAATGCCGAAGGCTGAGTGGGAGTGTGCCTTCGGCAGGAGATTGCGGAATGAACAGGGTGGGATGAGGACGTTAGCGGCGGTCGAGAGCAGCTTCAGCGCATTTGACTCCATTAGCGCCCACGATGGCTCCATGACAGACGCCGGGGGGGATTTCTACACGATCGCCAGCGCGCAGTTTGACGCGGGCATTGGTATCCGCAACAACCACCTCAAGCGTTCCTTCAATCACATACATCACTTTTCGGTAGCCGTGCGTGCGCGCCGCATAACGATAATTGGGAGAATTTTCCCAGACGTATGGGCGAAGGCCTTCCTTTTGCATGAGTCGGGTGATCGATGAAAGGGTGGGGTGTTGTCCGCCTGTCCAGCGGATGACGCGAACCGCGCCGTCCTGTTGAATTGCCATACACACCTCAGAAAAGCGAACGATAACACTCACATTCTAGCCGACTGATCGGGCATCGACAAGTCTGTATACCAGTAAGGGTGGCATTATCAGAAGACGTGTCATAAGTATTTTTCGAGGACAAAACACGGTTCGCGAACCTGCCTGAGCCGCCCCAGGTGATCGGTGTATGACCATTCGCCGCGGTCTTCACCGACCACCACATAACCGGCGCGCTCATACATCCGCCTTGCGCGCGGATTATCTCTTGCGGCTGCGATGCTGCCGCGCACACAGCCCGCCTGTTTGCCAAGCTGTTCCGCTTCCTGAAGCAGGCGCTTTCCGAGACCGTGACCGCGGAACATGTCCATCACCCGGAGAGAATAGAAGTATGCTGTCGCCTGCTGAACGTAATGCCCACGGGGCACGATCCCTGCATCCGGAAAGACAAGTTGAGCGAAGATCTGCCCGATTGGAAAACCATTCATATCTGCCAGCAGCATAAACCGTCGCCCGGCCTGCTGATCCCGGAAATTTCGCAGGAAGACATTTCGATAGTGCGTATATTGCCCAAACCATTCCAGCCGCGGCAGGTCGTCTTTCTGCGCAAGGCGAAAAGTGACGGGCAGGCTGATATGAAAGCTGGAATTTGCCGTATCTGTCATAAACACGCGCCTTCCTCAATCATCCGGTGTACCAGCGCCATTTCCTCATCGACGCTGGAGACAAGCCCATCCAGCCGCGCTTCCCGCAGGCGAGACAGCAGAATGCCGAAGCATTTGCCGGGCTTCAGCCCTGATGCCTGAAGTGTTTCTCCGGTGACCTGAGGGCGAACATGCCGCCAGCGCCGCGCAAAAAGTTCGATCTTCTCACGCGCTTCCGGCAGCAGCACCCAGATCGCGCAAAGACCTTCGTCAGACATGTTTGCCAGCAG
>SZPD01000392.1 GCA_030263515.1 Anaerolineae bacterium CFX9
TCTCTTTCGGTCATGAGGGCAGGGGATGGGTACGGTTGTAACCCTTCCCCTGTGCATCACTGGGAGCCGGAAAAGATACTCTGCTGTGGGCTTTCACCGCTGGCGAGGTTCATGATGTAGGTGACCAGCGCTTCCACTTCATCGGCAGTCAGGTAGGAATCGTAGCCGGTGAACATCAGTCCAGCCTGGTAACCGGGGACGATATAGGCATTTGGATCCAGGATCGACTGCCTGATATACGCTTCGGCGTTTAGCCCCGGCACACGTGAAGCTGCCACCTCAGAAAGCCCCAGCAGGGACGGACCGAGAGAAGCGGTATCCTCCTGCAACACATGACAGGTGACACATGCGGGAACCCCATCCTTGCCATACAGGTAGAGGGCTTCCCCCGCCGACATTTCAGCCAGCGCGCCGGTGTCAGCCCCTTCTGCCGCGCCTTCGTAGCGGACGCGGTGAAGGGTTGCGGTTGTCCATTCTGCGATATACAGAGAGCCATCCGGTCCCACAGCCACATCGATCGGGCTGTAATCGAAGTAGCCCGTCTGGAAACGCGCGAAGGGCTGCCACGTCCCGGCGCGAATCTCCCCGGCATCTTTTT
This sequence comes from Anaerolineae bacterium CFX9, assembly GCA_030263515.1. Classification (GTDB taxonomy): domain Bacteria; phylum Chloroflexota; class Anaerolineae; order Aggregatilineales; family Phototrophicaceae; genus Flexifilum. The sequence continues at coordinate 599 of SZPD01000392.1, forward strand.
CGATCGGAATGAATACCACCATCTTGCCCGTGTTGCGACCAAGCCGTTCTATCGACGCCGCCCCGGTTCCGAACAAAGCCACGTAGATGCCCTGATACGTCTGCGGGAACTGATCTGCCGCGTAATAGGTGATGCCGCTGCTTGCAGATGACGTGGGCAGCTCGGCAATGGGAGAGATGATGTCCGCTCGCTCGGTTTGCCCAAAGACTTCAGGAAAACCGTAATGACCACCTCTGACGATCACATTCAGTTCTTCGGCGAACAACGTATTGAATGACGGGTCGAGGTGATCCGGGCTGTTATCGGCGGTATACAGATCCCCTTCTGGCGAAAAGACTATGTCGTAAGCGTTCCGGATGCCTGTGGCATAGACTTCAAGTTCTGTTCCATCCGGGTTGACGCGCAGGATCGAGGCTTCCAGAGGGTCGATCATCGGACCGTGATCGGTAGTCGAACCCACCGAGATGTACAGCTTGCCATCGGGACCAAAGGCGATTCCGTTATTCGAGTGATACGGATGCACCATCGATGGCAGCCCGTCGAGGATGACACTGACTTCATCCAGCACCCCGTCGCCGTCAGTATCATTCAGGATGCTGATTTGGCCGCCGCTGGAGACATAAAAACTGCCTGCGTGGATTGCCATCCCCACAGCATGATTCAGCGCATCCTGTTCATCAAGGTAGAGGAATTGACTCGTCTCATACTCTCCGTCGCCATCCTCATCTCGCAGCCGCACGATATTGCCTTCCAGCGAAAGCACGTACAGACTGCCGTTTTCGTCAAATGTGATCACGGTCGGGTATTCGACAGGCAGCCGCGCGACCATCCGGGCGCTGAAGCCTTCCGGCACGTCAAGGATGTTGAGCGTGCTCTGCCGCACCGTAAAACGGCGGGCAGGGGTGACGATGATCTCTGTCGCTTCGTCATCGTCGGTGGGTGGTTTGAGCGCTGCAACCGACCAGTTGAAGTCACCTTCCGGTTGATCGAGCAGCCATTTGCGGAGATCGAGGGTATGCTCTCTCGTCCATGTGATCCCGTAGGCTGGATCGCCATCGCGCCATACGCGCACGTCATAGATGGCGTCGTCGGGCAGGAACAGGCTGATCCACTCCAGCACGACAGTCGAAACATCGTCGAACACCACGCCATCCTCTGGCGCAGTTAAACTCAGTACGGGGTAGGGCAGCTTATCCGACAGCTCATCCGCGATCTCATGGGCAAGCATGCCACGGCCGAGCAGCCATCCGGCGGCGATCATGATGATGCCGTAAAGCAGCACACCAGAAACTTTGCCGAAACGCCTTTCATTTAACAAACTGCGGTCCTGCATTCTAACTGGCTAACCTCCCACAATCAGCAGAAATCGTCATCTGTTTCGCTGTTGATCCATCGACAGACATACTGCCAGTGATCGCTGGTATGTTCAAGGCTCATCGGGACTGCGGTGTCAGGAGTCGTTGGGGCAGGTGCTGGCGGCAGAGACTTGTTCAAGCATTGTAATGGAGCAGCCGGCGAGACTTCAACCGCTGTTCATCAAGCAGGCAGGTGAATGCATACAGTACGCAGGCAGGATTATTTTAGCACTCAATGGATATAATTGCTAATCTGGAATGTTGTTTCGCCGTGGATATTGGTGTAAAGTTCCAGTTAATTTAGCAGTTAACCAATTAGAGTGCTAAAAAATGACTGGAAATACCCAACCGTTCCATCTCTTTGTGCGCGTCTGGCTTGGACAATTGATGTCTCTGTTGGGAAGTGCCATGACGCGCTTTGCACTTACGATCTATATGTGGCAGGTGACCGGTGAGGCGACACCAGTCATATTGATCGGCGTCTTTGCATCCTTGCCTTCCGCCGTCGTCAGTTTGTGGGCCGGCGTTCTGGTCGATCGCTGGAATCGGAAGTATACCCTGATGCTGGCAGATATCGGATCTGCCAGTGCCACGGTGATCCTTCTGGCGTTCTTCATTCTGGACAGTGTGCAGACATGGCAGATCTATCTGGCAGTGGCTATCGGCGGCGTATGCAATACGTTTCAGTGGCTGGCGTTCTCCAGCACACTTTCTTCTTTAGTCTCCAGGCGTCATCTGAGCCGCGCAAACGGCATGATGTCCCTGGCGGAATACGTTGCTCTTGTGGGCGCTCCAATACTTGCAGGCATACTCCTTCCTCTTGTTGACATTCAGGGCATTCTGATATTCGACATCGTATCCTTCCTGTTTGCGGTTCTGACCATCGCCTTTACGACGTTTCGCCTACACTCCCAACAGGCTGACGAAGCTCAACCTGAGACCGAACGCTTCCTGTCTGGTCTGAGCTTCGGTTTCCGATATATTGCCAGACAGCGACCGTTCATGGCGCTTCTCGTAGTCCTGATCCTCTTTGGAGCGATTGAAGCCGTGGGTTATACCTTGCTCGCGCCCATGATTCTGGCGCGAAGCGGCGGGAGCGAGGCAGCACTGGCAACTGTTCAGGCGGTAATGGGTATCGGCGGGATAGTCGGCGGCATTCTCATCAGCGCGTGGGGCGGGCCCAGAAAACGCATTTATGGGCTGCTGACTGGCATCGCACTCACGGGGCTTCTGGGGGATGCCTTGATGGGTTTCGGGCAGGGATTAGCGGTATGGATAATTGCGGGCTTTGCTGTTGAGTTTTTCATTCCGCTGATAATAAGCTCGCATCGCGGAATCTGGCAGTCGAAGGTTCCGCCAAAGTTGCAGGGGCGGATCTTTGCGACACTTGGTTTTATGATCAGTTTATCCGAGCCAATCGCTAGTCTTCTGGCTGGAACGTTGGCAGACAATGTCTTAGAACCTGCCATGCGCTCTGAAAGCGAACTGGCGATATTCTTTGCGCCGCTGGTGGGCGTAGGTGAAGGTGCAGGTATGGCGCTTCTGTTCATCTTCAGCGGCGTGCTGCTAGGATTTATCGGGTTCCTGGGAATGCTTATCCCCATACTCCGCAATCTTGAGACCAAAATCCCTGATTACGACGAGTCGCAGGGTTTATGAATGGAATATCAGGGAAGTAAACGAATAAGGAAAACGGCATTTTGCGCGGTG
>SZPD01000393.1 GCA_030263515.1 Anaerolineae bacterium CFX9
ATCAACACCCACCATATCGAGCAGCAGCGCCGTGATGATCCCGGTACGATCCTTGCCGGCGGTGCAGTGAAACAGCACGCCACCTGTTTTCGCATCTGCAATCGTCGTCAGCACTTCGTTGATGCTGATACGGCATTCATCAATGATGTATCGGTAAATGGCAGGAAGATCCGGGGTATGTCCCTCTGAATGACCCGAAACAGCCGCGCGAAAAATCGGGATTTTGAAGTAGCGGATGGTCTCGTCATTGGCGAAGACATTCGGCTGCGCGTCGATTTCAGTGCTGTGACGCAGGTCGATCACCGTGCGCACACCCTTATCGCGCAGCACCTGCTGATCAGCTTCCGTGAGCTGATGCAGCGCGTCGGCGCGGAAAATCACACCCCGGCGAGTTTCCCCGTAGGAAGTGGATAAGCCACCAAGATCACGGACGTTGTAAGCGCCCTCAAGCATGATATGACGGCTAAATACAGAGCTGTGGGTCATTAGCGCAGTCCTGACTTGATGAACGAATCGATCACCTGCCGCTGGAGCACTACATAGACTATCAGCACAGGCAGGCTTGCCATGGTTGCCGCAGCCATCAACGGACCCCACAGATTGAGATCGCTGGACATGAACGCCTGCAAGCCGATCTGAACGGTCGAATTTTCCGGACGGCTGGTTACAAGCAGCGGCCAGAAATAATCGTTCCACGACGAGATAAACAACAGCACACCGAGAGACGCTACTGAAGCGCGCAGGTTAGGGAAGATCACCCGCCACAGGATTCCCCAGTTGCTTGCACCGTCAATGCGGGCGGCATCGATGAGATCGGTCGGAAATGCCTTGAAGGTCTGAAACAGCAGCAGAATGGCAAAAGCTGATCCGATGTTTGGCACGATCAGCCCCCAGAGGGTATCGCGCCAGCCCATCTGAGTCAGCAGCACGTAATTCGGGATCATGATCGCCTGAAAAGGTACCAGCCACGTTAGTGCCAGCAGTGAGTACAAAATAGTGCGCCCGCGGAAGCTCCACCCGGCGAAGGCGTAAGCCGCGAGTACGCTCGTCAGAAGCTGAAAACCAGTCTGTGAGACTGCTGTGATCACTGTGTTGAGCATCATCCTGCCAAGCGGGATGGCGTTCCACGCGCGGATGTAGCTTTCAAGACTGATCTCTGACGGAATTGGGGAGGGTGAATAGATTTCCCCACTGGGACGCAGGGATGTGATGATCATCCAGTAAATTGGGAAAACCGCCAGAATGCTCAGGAAGATCAGAAGCGCATGGCTGAGCCAGGGAATCTGCCGGATGGAAGGCTGTGAGGTAGTTTTGGTAGACACAATCGTCGTCATGGATCTCGTCCTGCGAGAACGCCCTAATTGTCGTAAAACGCGAGCCGGTTGCTTAGTCGGATGAACAGCAGTGCGATGATGCTGAAGCCCACAAAAAAGACCACCGCCGCCGCTGAACTCCATCCCACTGCAAAGGTGCGGAATCCATAATTCCACAGCAGGAAGTAGATATTGGTCGTCGCGTTGACAGGTCCCCCCTGCGTGAGCACGTTGATGTAGGCAAATGTCCACTGTGAGGCAAACAGCAGCGTCAGCATGGTCATGAACAGAATGGTGGGCGAAAGCAGCGGAATCAGGATGAAACGCACAATCTGAAGTTTTGAAGCTCCGTCGATCTGTGCAGCTTCCAGATAATCGTGATTGATGTTCGAAAGCGCCGCCGAAAAGATCAGGGTGCTGAATCCGATCAGCTTCCATCCGGTGATGAAGATGATCGCCCAGATCGCCAGGTTAGCGTCTGAGAAGAAGCGCAGCGGCTGCTGAATCAGGTTGAACAACTCAAGCGTGTTGTTAACAATGCCATTGGTCGGATGCAGGATCCACCGCCAGACCACAGCGACGACGACTGGCGCGATGATCATCGGCAGGAAGATCAGTGCCCGATAGAGAGTTCGGGCGTGACGCCCAATATTATCCGTGACAATGGCTACGGTCATTGGGATCAGGACTGACAGTGGCAGAATCCCCAACATGTAGATGACCGTGTTTCCGAGCGCCCGTCCCATCTCTGGCAGCGAGAAAAGCTGCATGTAGTTCTGCAAGCCTACATAGGTGCGCGGGGCAGTCGGGATCATGTTCCATTCGTAGAAACTGAGTTCGAAGGTTTGCAGCAGCGGGCGATAGATCCAGATACCGATCGCGAGGATGGCAGGCAGCAGATAAAGATAGGGCTGGATTGTCACCAGGAACGGTTTCCGCGGCTTCTTCACCTGAACTCGTGGCATCATCGCCCGCATGCGGGTCGTTTTCGTACTCAGAGGCAGTTCGCTTTGCAGCTCAGCCATAGAGTTTTGTTTCTCCATGAACTTCAGAAGGGTGAGAGGGCGGCTTCAAGCCGCCCTCATGTTGTGTAGTAGCGGATGCGATCAGGGCATCAGTGCCTGAGCGCGGCTGGCAGCGTCGATCATCACGTTAGCGACATCGGCGTCGCTGGTCACTGCGATCTGAACAGCGTCCAGCAGAATATTTTCGATCTGGCGCCAGTTCGGCCCTGGATAGGAGTCCCATGCATCCAGCCGGGAAAGCTGTTCAAGATTGATATAGACATAGGGATTGGCTTCCGCCCATGCCTGGAGGTATTCCGGTTCCTCAACTATCGCTGGACGGAGTGGCAGATAGCCCAGCTCAGTTGCGATGATCGTGTAGCCGCGCTCGCTGGTGACGAACTTGATGAATTCCCAGGCGGCACGCTGACGCACCGGATCATCCGAGAGGATGTAGAGGGCGCTGCCAGAATTGACAGGAACAGTCGGCAGATCGCCAAACTGCGGCATCGGCGCTGCGCGCAGTTCCCATCCGGCGTCCCGCGCTGCATTGCTCAGACCGAAATACAGGGCGCTGGTTTGCAGGTACATGCCGAGCTGCCCGGTGAACATTGCTTCGATGACTTCGCCATCGGTGAGCTGGGTGTGCGCGCCGCTAAGGACAAGATCCTGCCACATACTGATGGCATCGATCGCCTCCTGCTCCCCAAAACGGATTGTGGTGCGGTCATCGCTCAGCACGTCGCCGCCGTTGCTCTTGATGAGCGCCTGGATCACCCAGTCAAAGCTGCTCAAACCGGCGATGTGGACGCCTTGATAGTTCGTGTTATTGATGATCGTCAGCGCGGCTTCACGCACTTCTTCCCATGTCGCTGGCGGATTATCCGGATCGAGACCTGCCGCACGGAAGATGTCGGCATTGTAGAAGAAGACCGGGGTACTGAAAGTGAACGCCAGCCCATAGGTCAAGCCATTCAATTGACCCAGGCGCAGCCCATTCGGAGAGAAGCCTTCAAAGTGGGCCGCCAGTTCTTCTGCCGGGACGATGTTTTCCAGTGGGACTGACTGGAAGTTGTTGACGAAGAAATCCAGCCCGTCGAAGACGAGCTGTGCCACATCCGGAGGTGTGCCCGCGGCAATGTCTGCCTGAACGCGCGCCGTCATTTCCGTCGAGGGGACAGCGACACCTTCGACAATGATATTCGGGTTTTCAGCCATGAACTCCGCCATCATGCTTTCGGTCCCCGGGCCGAAGGTCGCATTACCCAGGTTATAGCTGTAGAAGCGGATGGTCACCGTTTCACCTTCGGGCAGGGTGGGAAAATCCTGTGCCAGGACA
>SZPD01000008.1 GCA_030263515.1 Anaerolineae bacterium CFX9
GCGCAGCGCTGGCAGACACGGGCGATACACCGGAAGAATATGCGCAGCGGATGGAGCTGGCGCAGGCCGTCCAGTCATGCATCGGCGCGCTGCCGGAAGATCAGCGGCTCGTGCTGGTCATGAGCGATGTCGAAGGGCTGGAATACGCCGCCATTGCCGAGACCGCACAGGTCGCGCTCGGAACGGTCAAATCCCGCCTCAGCCGGGCACGCGCCGCCGTGCGCGACTGCCTGCGGGGATTCCGGGAACTTTTACCGTCTGCCTATCGTCTTATCAGTGATGAATCGTAATGTTATAGTGAAGACGATCTGATCGTGCCGCCGATGAATGCCTCCGACATCGAATTACTGAGCGACTACCTGGACGGCGCGCTGACGCCCGCGCAGGCTGCCGCGCTTGAGGAACGTCTGAAGGCAGAGCCGTCGCTGCGTCAGGAACTTGAGAGCCTGCGCGCCACGGTGGCGCTGCTCGGCGATCTTCCGGAACTGCGCGCGCCGCGCGACTTCCGGCTGACGCGCGCCATGATTCAGCCCATGCCAGCGCGCCGGCTGCCGATCCCCCTGTTCAGCGTGCTGAGTGCTGCCGCTGCCTTCATCCTGATCGCCGCTGGCGCGATCGGACTGCTCAACCTTGCCCCACAGACAGAGACTGAACTGAACATGGTGGCGGCTGTCCCCACATCCACTGTGACAAGCGCAGCGACGATGACGTCTGTGCCCATGCCTGAAGCGGATGCAGAGTCACTCGCAGAGAGCCTCACGATGAACGAAGCTGCCGATGTGATGCTGGCTCCGCCGGAGCAGCCCACCAACGAAAGCGCTCTGCGCTCAGCTGAAACCGGGCCGGCGCAGGAAAGCGAAGCAGCGCTGCCCACACCGCTTTCGACACGCCCAGCGCCGACGCTCGAAGCAGTCATGCCAGCAGGCGCGATGATGATCGAGGAGCCGACGAGCGAGATGCAGATCCTGCAAGCAGCAGAGCCGGGCAGTGCGCCTGCGCCGGGGGAAGTGATGAATTTTGCCTTCGACGCCGCCAGCCAGCCCACGATGCCGGACGCAGAACTCGCCGCAGGCGCAGTCGCTGCCGTGCCCTTAGCCCAGGGCACAATGATGCAGCCGATGCCCACAGCAACACGTCCTGCGCCGACTACCACGCTGACACCGACGGATACGCCGACGCAGACTGCATCGCCCACCCGCACGCCTTCGCCAACGCGCACGCCATCCCTAACGCCAGCGCCAACAGATGAAGCGCCAGCCGCGCCTGTCCGCGATCAGCAGGCTCCCTCCGAGGGCATTCCTGTTCCGCTGCTGCTGCTCGGCGCTGGACTGGCGCTGCTGATCATCTCGATCGCGTCCTTTGTGGCGCGCCGACGCTGAACGCGCCTGCCATGAATCCATCGCCATTCTGCCCTCGGTGCGGCGCTCAGACGCGCATGGAACCGCGTTTCGGCCGCCTGCGTCCATCATGCCCACAGTGCGGGCATACCGTGTTTATCGATCCGAAAGTGGCTGTCTGTGCCTGCGTGACGCGGGTGAACAGCTCCGGCGAACGCGAGCTTCTGCTGATTCAGCGCGCCAATGATCCGGGACGCGGGAAGTGGTCAGTTCCGGCCGGTTTCATCGAACCGGACGAAGATCCGCGCCGCGCTGCCGAGCGTGAGACGTTCGAGGAAACAGGATTGATCGTCTCAACGGATCGGCTGGTGGACATCCTGCATCGACCAGACCCGGACGGGCTTGCCGACCTCGTCATCCTCTATACGGCAGAGATTGTGGGCGGAGAACTCCGCGCCGGCGATGACGCGGAAGCAGCGGCGTGGTTCAGCCGGAACGATCCCCTGCCGGAGATCGCGTTCCGCAGCGCCGAGCTGTTTATCGAATGGTGGAAAGCCGGGAAAATCTGAGAGGCGCGGTGGAGACCGCACCCCCCAGATCGCTTGAGCGATTCCGGCTACTGCGCCAGATTGATACGTCCTTCGAGCACCGGCGCAACCGGGCTGTGATCGCGGATGTAATCCGCCAGCACCTGATCAAGCGGCGAACCGAAGTCATACGGGTTGATGGCGTTCTCCTCGAACATCGTGTAGCCGTCTCCGCCATTGCGCATGAAATCGTTGCTGGCGACATAGTAGATGGCTTCCGGATCGATCGGGCTGAACGAGCCGTCCTCACCCTCTACTTCCACGCTGACGATCCGGCTGCCCACCGGCTGGGTGATGTCGAATGTGAAGCGCAGCCCTGACACCTGCGGGAAGCGTCCCGTCCCGGCATCCGTGCCGAGCGCGCTCAGCCCATGCTCCAGCGCGGCGATCACATCCGCGCCGCTGAGCGAGAAGGTGGAAACCAGGTTGCCGAACGGCAGCACCGTCAGCACATCGCCGAGCGTGACATCGATCGGTGACGGCAGCGCCACATCTTCCGGCGTTGGCGTGTTCGGGATGCTGGCGCGGATGCCGCCGCCATTGGTGATGGCGATCTGCGCGCCCGTCGCTTCGCGCATGGCGTCGGTGATCAGGTTACCGAGCGTGCATTCCATCGCACGGCAGGCAGCCCGATCGCCGACCAGAAACACGCTGGTCTGACCGATGACGGTGCGCCGGAGTTCCTCGATCGGAGCCGCCAGATCGTTGACCAGCGCTTCAAGCGTCGGGTCAGGCGTGATGTATTGTGAGAGGAAGATGGTATCGCCACCCCACCGCGTCAGGACGCCATCGGCATCAAATTCGACATCCAGACGCCCCAGGTACAGGCTGTTGCCGCCGCCCGCCTGAACGATCAGCAGCGGCGCGCCGGTGCTGTCCGCTGCCACCGTCGGATATTCGCTCACGGCAGCCGCGGTATAGGCATTGCTCATGAGGGTGTGACTGTGACCGCCGATGATGATATCAACGCCGGTCAGCGATGCTGCCAGCCCGACATCTTCCAGGTATCCGATATGGGTGAGCAGGATGATCTTGTTGATCCCCTGCGCTTCCAGCTCGGCAGCCGCAGCATTGACCACACCGGCATAATCCGTGCTGAATTCCGTTCCTTCGCCGGGGCTGGCGATGAACGCAGTATCCGCCGTCGTCAGTCCGATCACGCCAACGCGCTGCCCGCCTGCTTCAAGGATGGTGAACGGCGCAACCTTGCCGTCCAGAGGGCTGCCCTCTGCCACAGACAGGTTGGCGCTGAGCACCGGGAAATTTACCCCGTCGATGAAAGCGGCAAGCACATCGTCGCCATCATCAAATTCATGGTTGCCGAGCACCATCGCGTCGTAGCCCAGCAGATTCATGATCTGAACCTGATCTGCGCCGCGATACTGCTGATGGAAAAGCGTGCCGGTGAACCGATCGCCGCCATCCAGCAACAGAACGTTGCCGCCCGCCGCGCGCACCTGATTGACAACTGAGGCAGCCCGCGCGACCCCGCCATCGCCATTGGCGTTGGGCGCGTGAGCCGCGTGCTGATCATTGGTATGCAGCAGCGTCAGCGAGAGAGCTTCGCTGTCCTGCGACAGCGCGCTGCCCGCTACCATCAGGCATACCACAGTGAGGATTACCAGAAACCGTCTGAACATCTTCACCCTTCCTCATCTTTGCTTACGCATAACACAGACACCAGACACCGCAGAATGTGCCGCGTCTGTGTTATGTTGATCGTAAGTATTATTTAAGGAGTTGGCAAGAACCGTGATCAGACTGGCGGCCAGGGATAGTTAGGGCCTGCGCCCGGCACGGGATATCTACGGCGGCGCAGCAGCGCCCGCACACGCGCCTGAAAGGCGGTGATCTCGGAACGAGCGAGCAGCGATGCCAGCCGCTGACGATACTCGCCGCTTTCATCGTCCAGCGCCGCGCACAGCTTCTCGATATCCGCCATGATCGATGCCTCGACGGGCTGACCGGCAAAATCCCAGATGACCGTGCGGAGCTTGTTGGAAGCATGAAACGTGATGCCGTGGTCGATTCCCCAGATATGACCGAAAGCGTCAAGCAGGCAGTGCCCCCCCTTGCGATCGGCGTTATTGACCACGTAATCGAAGATGACGAACTGGCGAAGCTGTTCCTTCTGTTCGTCCGAGAAGGTGAAGTAATTGACTTCCGGATCGTGATCGACGAAGAACTGGAATGTGCCCAGCCCACGCGAACCCTCACGCAGCACCGTCGGCGGCACGATCGACCATCCAAGCTGCTCTGAGGTGACGAACGATGCCAGCTCGCGGTAGCACAGCGTGCCATCAGGGAAATCCCACAGCGGACGCTCGCCATTCTGCGGCTTGTAGACCGCCGTCAGCGCTTCTCCCTGCCACTGCACCGACACGAGAAAGGCGTAGTTGGAACTCCAGCGCAGAATCCCGTATTCTTCGTCGATCGCCCCGTGTTCGAGAATTTCAAGCGCGCGCGAAGATGCCTCCGGTTCGCCGGGGTTGAAATCTCCGTTTCCGAAGTCGCTCATCATGAAACGTTCAGGTCCAGTAGTAGATCAGGCGACCGTTTTGCCGGGGGTCAGGGCGACCCGACTGCACCGTGCCAGACGAATGCACGCTGAGCGCGCGCATTTTGTCCCGGCTACACCAGAAACGAACGATGCTCGGATCGACATCATCCGGGTCGTCATCATCCGCACGAATGATCAGCTCCTGCGCCACCAGCACCACAAGATCGTGTTCCTCATCATAGCCCAGGCCCATCTGCGCCACGCGGAAGAGCGGCTCGATCGGCTCGCGCAGGTCCATGTTCAGCGTGGTCGGAGCCTCGCTGACCGCGCCTTCAGGAAACCGCTCATCAAGATCATCCAGCAGCTCGGTGATCGCCTCGCTGAGCGCCCAGGCCTGCTCTTTTTCGATGATCAGTGAGACGAGTTGTTCGTCCTTGCCGCCCTGAAGGTGAAACACGCGCTGCCCTTTGGGACCGACGGTTCCGATGGTGATGAAGTCAACAGGGTTCAGTTCAAGTTCTATCTGCGGCATAGCCACCCGCTAATCGCTTAAGGTCTCACAAACTGCCCGCGGATGCAGCCTTGCCGGCTTCCCGGCGCTGCTTTTCCATCTGCGCGATGTGCGCCACGTCATTGACCGACCCGACATACGGCCGTCCATACCCAAGCGAAAGCGCGCTGATGGACGCGGGGGAAATGACGATTCGCTGAAAGTTGTCGAGGTGCATTCCCAGATAATGCGCAAGGATCATCTTGATCAGATCGGCATGAGACACGATCGCGACCAGTTCTCCCGGATGGCGAGCGGCGATCCGCTCGATCTCATCCACAGCGCGCGTCTGGGCAGCGCGCATCGTTTCCCCGTTTGGAAAATACGCACGCGATGGGTATTCCTGCACCAGATGCCACATCTTGCGTGACTGAAGCGCCGCGATCGACTGCCCTTCCCAATCACCATATCGCACCTCGCCTAATTCGGTCGTGTGTTCAATGGTCAGATGAGGATGATGCTGCTGGATGGCGCTGGCAGTCTCCATCGTGCGTTCCAGCGGGCTGGAATACAGCCGCCGGATAGGGGCATCCGCCAGGCGCTGTCCGAGCGCTTCCGCCTGTGCTTTCCCCTCGTCGTTAAGATGGACTTCCGGCGTCCAGCCTGCCAGCTTCCCCGTTTTGACGAAATCGTTGACCGCATGCCGAATGAGCAGAATCTGCGTCATGTCACCTTCAAGTGACCCACTGAAGCCCAGCCATCTGAGAAGCCTGAATAATACCATAATCAGTATCCCATCGCATCCTGATCTTTCCTGAGACCAACACTCATGAGCGTAGCGAGTGCCTGTCTGTTATAATAATGGGCACTTCGAACCGTTAGGATAGCAGGATGAAACTGGGGATCATTTCTGATGTTCATGGCGACTACGCTGCACTGGAGACTGCACTCGACCGATTAGAAAATTACCACCGGGTAACACAAATCCTGTGCGCTGGCGATCTGGTGGGGCGCGGCCCCCACCCCGACAGCGTGGTGCAGACGATCCGCGAGCGGCAGATCCCGACCGTGCGCGGCAACCATGATGAGTTTGGCTACAGCCTGAAGCCGGAAAACAAGGACTATCTGCGCGATCTGCCGCTGGAATGGCGCGGCAGCTTCGCGGGCATGTCCGTTTTCATGTGCCACGGCAAGCCCGGCAATAACCTGTGGGGATTGTATCGCGATCATATTTCCAATACGCTGTTGGACATGATGCTGGTTTCGCTGGGTGTGGATGTGCTGATCACAGGGCATACGCATATGCCGCTGTATGTGCGCGTCCGGCGCGGCTGCGTGGTCAATCCCGGCTCGCTGTACACGTTTCATAATGTGCGGGTGACCTCGCATACCTATGGCGTGCTCAGCCTGCCGGATATGACCTTTGAGCTGTACGACCTGACTGTGCCTGTCGGCGAGCGCATACTGCCACTGACATAAGCATGCTGTCAGCCTTTATGTTCTTCATTTTCTCTTTGCGCTACAATTCGTAACAGGCATCAGCGAGTCATCATAGCGAGTTCAGTCCGCATTCATCCGGGGGAGTGTGTCGGTGTCGAGCGACCTAGCGCGTGAACTTCGGCAGCAGGGCATCGCCGCGGCGAAAGCTGGCCGCAAGGATGAAGCCCGTCAACTGCTTCAGCAATCCCTCCGGCTGGATGCCACGAGCGAACCCGCCTGGCTGTGGCTTGCCAGCGTCGCCCGCGACTCCCGTGAGCGGCTGTTCTGTCTCCAGCGCCTGCTTGAAATCAACCCGAACAACGAAACTGCGCTCAAAGCGCTGGCACAGGCACAGCAGTCAGGCGAAGCCGCTCCGCCAGCAGCAGAGTCGTCTGTGATCCGGAAGATCGGATCCACTGCACCCCCTCCAGCGCAGCCACCCGCGGCTCCCCGAATCGATATTATGAGCCAGCCGCCGGGAATCCCGCTCCCCTCTCCCGAATCGGTCAGCGCTGCGCAGAAAGCGGCCGAAGCGGTCGTGCGTGATTTTGCGCAGCCCCTCCCGGCGACAACGCGCTGGGTACACAAGACGCGGCGGCGCGCCGGTGAAGGCGATGTCGTCGTTCTCAGGCTGTACGTGGCGGGAGCCGTCACCGGTTTTCTGATCCTTCTGTTCATCGTCAGCACGGTCGTTGTTCTCACCAACGATGATCTGCGCAGTCTGGTCATTGCACCGACGGCGACCGCAACCCGCACCCCAACCGTGACGCCGACATGGACACCCGGTCTGACGCCGACACCTTCGCCAACCCCGCGAATCAACCCGTCGCCAACCCCGACCGTGCCGCTGAACTTCCCGGCAGCCAACCCGTTCGCGCTGCCAGAACCGACCACCATCTATCCGGCGGTGCTTGAAGTTCCGCTTCGCGGCTCGATCTCGCTGATCGACCGCGGTCTGTATCGTCAGGCGCTGCCGACGCTGGAAGCAGAGCGTGAGCTGACGATCAACCGCTTCAATCCGAATCCCTACTATTACGAAGCGCTGGCGCTCATCGGGGAAAATGAGCTTGAAGAAGCCCTCAGCGTCATGGAAGAAGCCGAGGAACGCCTGGCAGAAGCCCCGAACGAGCTTCAGTATCCGGCGCTGGTGAACACAGGCTATGCGCATGTCTACTGGGCGCTGGCACAGCAGGCGCTGAGCCGGAACAATAATGCCCTGGCAAGTGATTATCTGACCCAGGTGGAAGAACGCGCCACCGCCGCCATCGCACGCGATCCACGGCTGGCGGATCCGTATCTGCTGCTGAGCCGGCTGTACAGCTCGCGCAATAACTTCCAGGACGCCATCGCCATTCTCGATCAGGGGCTTGCGGTCAACGACCTGTCGAACAATGTGCGCCTGCTGCTGGAAAAAGGTCGCATCTACATGCTCCAGCGGGATTATGATCGCGCGGAGTATCAGTCGTTCCTTGTCCTGTATATCGACCCGACGATCGAAGCCGCCTACCAGCAGCAGATCGAGGCGGCGCTGCGCCAGAATCGCCCCGGACAGGCGGTGATCTATGCGCAGAACTATCTGTTCTACTACCCCGGCAGCACCCGCGCCTTCAAGCTGCTGGGGGATGCCCGCGTTGCAGAGGGGAACTACGATCTGGCGCTGGCTGCCTACAATCAGGGACTCAGCGGCGACGACAATCCGTTCACTGCCGAGACGCTGGTCGCCCGCGCCAATCTGTACAGCCTCCAGCGGCGCTTCTCCAGCGCACAGGATGATCTCACCCGCGCCTTCCAGCTCACAGGCGATCCGCAAATTCAGGCGCTGCGGATGACCGCCGCCTTCCATGCGGGGCGCTATACCGATGCGCTCAATGACGCCGATGATCTGCTGGGAAGACGGGTGATCCCGGACAGCCAGATCAATTTCGTCCGGGCGCGGGCGCTGATCGAGCGGGCGGATGCCAGCGGCGAAGAGACGACCGCGCCGTATACACAGGCGCTCAACCTGCTCATCCCCCTGCTCTCCAGTTCGGAAATCGCGCGTACCGACCTGCCGATCGTCAATGAGTATGCCGCCCGCGCCAACCTGGCGCTTGGCAACCTTGAAAATGCGCGCGCCTCGATCGATCTGGCGATCAACGCGCAGGAAACGCTGAGCCGCCGTTACTGGCGCGGACGCATTCTGGAAGCGCAGAATGATGAGGATGACGCCGCGCGCGAGTATGAATGGGTCGTTGCGTGGAGCCAGGTGATCAATGTCAACCCGGTCTACCGCAGTGACGCAGAAGACCGGCTGGAAGCACTACGATAGACAGACGAACCCGATTTCAAGCAGTAAAAAACACGCCCGATTTCAGTCGTGCGTGTTTTTTACTGCTGTGCGCTTTTACTCCGGCTGATCCTCAATCGACAGATTGAGCGGGGTGACCGGGGCAGAAACGTCGCCCGCCAGCCGCGCCAGAAATGCGCGAACCACCCCGGCAGGATTGTCGTAGCACTCATCTGATGAGAAGCGCTCGATGACGGTGATCCCGTTGCTGCGCAGCGTTTCATCGCGCTCGGAGTCCGCGCCGGCATGATGAAATGGGCCATCCACCTCAAGCACGCCCCAGCGTCCCTGATGGAAGATCATGAAGTCGATTTCACGGCTTTCCCTGTCCTTGCCGTGAGACATACGCGCTTTGGTGGGCGGCAGATAAAAGATGCCAGCATGATCGAGCGCCCTGGCAATCTTGACCTCCGAGTTGGAGCGGAAAATCATGCCTTTGTACGGGATCTCACGATATTTTGGACTGGCTGAGCCGGTCTGGGAGGCTCGTGCCGAGCGCTGCGCGGCATTCTTGCGGAGCTGCGTGCGCAGCCGTTCCACCCCGCGATCCAGCCGCCGCACGATGTATTTCACGCTGTCAACGCGCTCACGTTCAAGGACGACATACAGCAGCATTGCGCCGACAAAGAAAGGAGTCAGTTTGGCTGCCCACCCCGGCGCAATACCCAACACATCGATGATCGAAATCCCCATACTGATTCCTGCAATCGCCCCCAGCATCCAACTGACAAAGCGATCGCGCCTGTTTGCATTCATACCAGCGTACAACCCCAGTTAACGTGCGCTTCTATTATCGCACATGTACTGCATGTTGGAGAATGTGCAAACTGCGCATTCACTGGAGGTCACCGCTGCGTCAGGGATCGGTCTCGAAGCGTGTGCCGAGCGCAGCCGGCGGATCCGAACGGAGCACGTTGCGCGTCCACTTCTGAACGGGGCGAGGCAGGATGCGCGTCAGGCGTTCAATAGCGCCGCTGCTCACCATCACCAGCGTTGCGATCATCAGCACCCACGGCAGACCGTTCAGCAGCACGAGCGGAATATTAATGTCCGGGCTGCGCTGGATAGCCGAAGATACTGCTCGCAGCGCGGCAAACAGGTAAGCGCCGAGAACGACGCGGAAGGGATGCCAGCCGCCGAAGATCACGATCGCCAGCGCGATCCAGCCGTCGCCGCGCATAACGGGCGGGGTTGACCAGCCTGGCTTGAACGCCAGGGAATAGGATGCACCCGCCAACCCCACCAGTGCGCCGCCGACCATCGTGTAGATGTAGCGATGACGATTAACGTGTGTGCCGCGCGCGAAGGCTGCTGCCGGTCGCTCGCCAACGGCACGGTGTGCCAGCCCGCCGCGGGTGTGAAACAACCAGAACCAGGTAGCAAAGATGAGGACGTAGCTGATGTAGACAAAAATGTTCTGGTTAAAGAAGATGTGCCCGATAGCGGGGATATCCCGCAGCACGGGTATCGGCGTCGCAAGCCACTGAGGACCGGGCGTGCGGGTATAATTCTGACCGAGGAACTGCGCCAGATCAGCGCAGAGCAGCGTCAGGACGAAACCCATGGCGACCTGATCCTGCCTCAATTCAATGTCGGCAGCGGCAATGATGAAGGCCACCAGCGCGCCTACCAGCATGGCAACCGCGATGCCAACGAGGACGCTGCCCGTCGCCAGCGCCGATACAAAACCTGCCATCGCCGCCAGCGCCAGCTTGCCATCCAGCGAGAGATTGGTCACACCGCCGCGCTCACTGATCGTCTCGCCGATGCTGGCGATCACCAGCGGCGTTGCATTGGCAACCACACTGTTGAGGATATTGATCAGGCTTTCATTCATTGGCAGCCGTCCCCATGGGCGCATTCGGCGCAGCAAGCGGCGCAGAAGAGATTTCTTCAGGGTGTGTTCGTCCGAGCCGGCGCGCCAGGCGCATCCGCAGGCCATTGGACAGCAGGACGAACAGTACAAGCACGCCCTGAAGCACCCCCGCCAGCGACTGATCGAGCTGGAGCGCGACCTTGAGGCGCGTGCTGCCGCCCAGGATCACAGCGAAGGCAAACGTCACGAACGGAACCCACAGCGCCCGCGAACTGACCAGCAGCACTACCAGCAGTGCCAGGAAGCCGATGCCCCCTGATGCCAGCGGGCGCAGGCTGTTATAGGTGAACAGCACACGATACGACCCGGCGATCCCGGCAAGCATGCCGCAAACAAGAAACGCCGAAAGCGCGCTCTGCGTCGTTGGCACGCCCAGCAGGAGCGCGGAACGGCTGTTGCGCCCTGTCGCCCGGAGCTGAAGCCCCCAGCGCGTTCCTCGCAGCGCCAGCACTACGAACAGGAACGCCACGATCACCAGAATGATCATCAGCAGGCTGACGGGAAATTCGCTGCTGAAGGGTGGCAGCACCGCGTCACGAGGGAAAGGCGGCGTCGCCTGAGCGCTGCCCCCTTCCGGCGGCTGCCACGGGCCGGAGATCAGGTAGATGGCGATCACGTTCGCGAGCGCATTGAGCGCCACACCGCCAAAGATCTCATGAACGCCCAGCCTGATCTTGAGCAGCGCGACCAGCCCAGCCCAGAGCGCGCCGCCTATCATGGCGAGAGCAATCTCGAAGCCGATCAGCAGCGGAGACGGCAAAACGACAAACTGCGCTGCCCAACTGGCAAAGATCGCGCCCATCATCATCTGCCCCTCAACGCCGATATTCCACAATCCGGCGGTGAAGGTGACCACCAGACCCAGCGCGCACAGCGTGAGCGGCAGCCAGAAATTGATCACCCCGGCAAACGAGGTGGAATTGCGGAAAGCCCCCGTCCAGACGGCTTCAACCACGGCGATAGGATCGCTGCCGACCGCCACCACCAGCAGTGCCGAAACGCCCAGCGATGCCACAATGGGGACCAGGGCAAAGCCGAGTCGCAGCCATATGCTGCCGCGCGTACTGCTCATGACGCGGAGCCTCCTTTCTCCTCGAAATGCCCGCCGATCATCCGGCCAAGCTCATCGATGGTCGTCTGGCGGGCATCGGGGATCTCGTGAACGCGCCCGGCAAACAGCACAAGAATGCGGTCGCTGTAGGTGACGAGTTCATCGAGATCGGGTGACGTGAACAGGATAATGCTGCCCTCTGCGCGCCGCGCCAGAAGCTGCGTCCAGATCCAGCGCGCCGAATCGACATCCAGCCCGCGCGTCGGCTGTTCCAGCGCCATCAGCACCGGATTGGGCGGCAGAAGCGCCATCAGGACACGCTGCTGATTGCCACCGGAGAGCGATTCGATCGGGCTTTCCGGCGTACCCTTCACGTTGTAAAGATCGAGCTGGCCGCTGGTGCGTTCGCGCGCCTCGCCCCAACGTATCAGCGCGCCCTGCGTCTGGGTCAGCGCGACATGCTCCGTGAGGGTAAGTCCGGCGATCAGACCTTCCTCCAGACGCCCCGCAGCGCCGAAAGCAGCGCCATGATGCAGAAAATCACGATAGCTTTTACCTGTCATATCCACGCCGCCGATGAGCAGGCGTCCCTGCTGAAGGCGCGCCAACCCGACGCATGCCCGCAGGATCAGCTCCTGACCGCTGCCGTCCAGCCCAGCCAGCCCGATCACCTCTCCGGCGCGGGCATGCAGATTGACCGACACATTGAAGCGTTTCCCTTTGAGAACGGCGCGTTCCAGCACCAGCGTCGTATCGCCCAGCGCAACATCCGGGCGCGCCTCCGGCATCAGTTCCTGACCGAACATCAGGCTGACCAGCTCTCCGGTGGTGGCGGGCATCCGGCGTTCGCCAACCAGCCGACCCGACCGGAGAACCACAACCTGATCACACAGCGCGATCACATCCTCCAGCTTGTGCGATACCAGCAGGATGCTCATACCGTCTCGCTGCGCCAGCACCCTGAGCGCATCGAACAGGGTCTGCTTCTGTTCTGCTGAAATGCCTGTCGTCGGCTCATCGAGGATCAGCGTCCGCGCCCCCAATGCCAGCAGGCGCGCGATTTCCAACTGCTGACGCTGTCCGATGCTCAGCGACGCGATCGGCGTTTCCGGGTCAATTTCAAAACCGAGGCGAGCGCAGACTTCTTCAAGGCGGCGGCGGGCATCGCGGCGGCGAATGACAAACGATCCGGGGCTGCCGTAAACGAAATTTTCCAGGGCGGTGAACGCCGGAATATCCAGCGGATCCTGCTGGAGCATCCCGATCCCATGCTCAATGGCCTTGTCCGGTGAGCGATAGGCGGCAAGCTGGCCGTCTACCCATATCTCGCCGCTGTCGGCGGGCTGATAGCCGGACAGGATTTTCATGAGGGTGGATTTTCCTGCGCCGTTTTCCCCCAGCACGCCAACAATCGTGCCTGCGGGGAATGTCACACTAATGTCATTATTGGCATGAACGGAGCCGAATCGCTTATGGATATGGCGTATCTCAATTTCCATCAATAACCTGTCGCCTGATGTAAATCAGAAGGGGCATGTTTTAGAATCCCCATGCCCCTTTTTGCATCACGTGCGTTCGGCGTTACGAACTCGCGCCGACCATACCTTCCAGAAGCTGCGGCAGATACCATACGTCGAGAATATCGACGAGCTGGCCTTCTTCTGCCAGCACCGTGCCATCCTGAAGGCTGAGAGGACCACGCCACAGGGCGAAGCTGTCCGGAACGAAGGCATTGGTCGCATAGGCTGCCAGTTCGGCGATGAAATCTTCGAGCGCGGCGGCATTTTCGCCCAGCCCTTCACCCGGATGGAAACCGATCGCCGAGGTGTCGGGATTATTGATATCTGACCAGTCTGGGCCAGTCCATTCCCAGGCCTGCTCCCACGTGCCATCCATCACAGACTGCACGATGCGGGCATAATCCGGCCCCCAGTGGAAGTACGGCACGCCGAGGCAGATCGACGGGGCTTCAGCGCAGGCTCCCTCATAGTCATACGGCACGGCAAAGACGTTCTCGCCGTTGGCGGCACGCTGACCGGCAACCACGATGACCTCAGTCGTGTCGATACCACTGATGACGACATCTGCGCCGCTGTCGAAGAAGCTGTTGGTTTCTTCGGTCGGGTCAAGCGTCACACCGGGGATATTGAACCAGAAACCGATCCATGTGACCGTGAAAGTAAGATCGTCCGGGTTGCCGCCCTTGTAATGCTCATAGCAGTAACGAGCGCCGAGATAGGATGAGGCTGCCATACGGCGGGTTTCGCCGTTGATCAGCGGGCCGAGATAGCCGATGCTGCCGGTTTCAGTAGCGAGCCCCGCGGCGCAGCCAGCGATCAGCTTGCCCCACTCCATCTGCCCCATCAGGTTGCCGAGGTTGGGCGGCGCTTCGCCGGTCAGGACGTTATCGCCAGAGATATTGATGAATGTGACATCCGGGAAGGCTTCCGCAACACCGTCGGTATCTTCTTCAAAAGCATCTGATGTGGTGAAGATCAGGCGCGCGCCCTGATCGACCATTTCATCGACGACATCAAACAGCGTCGTCTCCGGCGCATCTGCCGGGTTCAGGCTTGGGAAGAGAAGCATACGCGTTCCGGGGACGTTCTGCTCTACGTACAAGCCACCTTCATAATGTGCCTGGCTCCAGCCGCGGTCATTCTGTGGTCCGACCAGCACCAGGCCGAAGACGAATTCATCCTGCGCGACCACCGGGGCTGCCAGCAGCGCGAGGACACTCATAACTACGAGCAAAAGTACGGATTTTTTCATCCAAAGCCTCCTGAGAAGAGCTTGAGAACCCAGCATTAAGTTTAGCGTCCTTGCGGGTTTGGGCAAGTAGATGAGATGCACCAGACATGAGACTAAAGTTTTGTTCGATTTGTTGTAAGTTTGAGGGTATACTGAGAATCACCGAGCCGCGCCACGAGGGGAACAAGCGAAGCATGACTGAAATCAGCCTGCGCGACTATTTCCAGAAGCTCGATAACCTGCTGCGTTTGAATGCGGCTGATGAAGTGATCCATCACTGCCGTCACCTGCTTCAGTTTTACCCCAAAAATGTTGCAGCCTATCGCTTTCTTGGGCGCGCCCTCCTGATCAACGGTCGCTATGAAGATGCCGGCGCTGTTTTCCGCCGCGTCCTGAGCGCCGTCCCCGATGATTACCACAGCAATCTCGGTCTTGGCGAGGTCTATGACCATGTGCGCAAGGCAGACGAGGCGATCTGGTATACCGAGCGCGCTTTTGAGCAGGAGCCGAACAATCAGCGCGTTCTCGACACCCTGCGCGACCTGTACCGGCGCTACCGCAATATCGCCAACGCCCGTGTCCAGCTCACCTCCGCCGCCGTAGCGAGGCAGGCGCTGCGCAATCGCCAGTACGATCAGGCCATCGAAACCCTGCGCAATGCGCTCGACCGGCGCCCGGAGCGTGTTGATCTGCGCCTGCTGCTGGCGCGCACGCTGTGGGAAAATGGCGAACGTG
Source organism: Anaerolineae bacterium CFX9 (assembly GCA_030263515.1). Lineage (GTDB taxonomy): Bacteria > Chloroflexota > Anaerolineae > Aggregatilineales > Phototrophicaceae > Flexifilum. The sequence continues at coordinate 15,133 of SZPD01000008.1, forward strand.
TCGATGCTGCCGAAGCCGCACTCGACGTACTTCAGGTGCTGCCGGACTGTCTGGAAGCCAACCGTATCCTGACGCAGCTCTGGCTGGATGAAGACCGCCCGTCCGATGCCCAGCGCTACCTGAACCGGATCGAGGCGCTCGATCCTTACCTTGCGCTGGAACTGGTGCAGGGGCGCGCAGACGATCAGGCCTTCCGCGTGGAAGAGCTGGATTATCGCGCTGCCGCGCAGACGGAACTGACCGGCGCACGCCCGGAATGGCTCTCCGATATTGCGCCGGAAGCGCTGTCCACGTCGGAAGCCGCAGAAGTTCCTTCAGCCGATCAGGAAGGCTGGACGAACTGGATGAGTTCGATGCTCACCAAAGATGCGCAACAGGACTCACAGCAGCCGCTCTCCGAGACGGCTGATCTCGAAGAGGAACTGACCGACTCGCACGATGACTGGATGGCGTCGATGGCGCAGAACGCCGTTACTGACGCGCTCCGCCCGGTAACACGCCCGTTTTCGGAGTCGAGTGAAGCCGCCCGGCAAGAAACGCCAGCTTCTGACGACCTGTTTGGGGAATTTGCCATGCCGATCGATGCGGATCCTGAACCTGAGAAACAGCCTGACGGGGAAAATCTTCCACCATCAGAGCCTGATGCAGAACCCAATGATGATGATGCCATGGCATGGCTGCGCGAAGCCGGGGTCGAAATTCCTGATGAGGCATTCACCGAGACGACAACAGAAGATGTCTTCAACAGCGAAGAAGCGCTTCAGTTCGCCGAAACCACAGAGAATGAACTTGACTGGCTGAGCCAGTTTGACGAAGAGCCGCAGAGCAGCGGTCTGGAACGAACTGCGCCGGAATCCGGCGATGAGCTGGCGTGGCTGTCTGACGTGGACGCAGAGATTGACCGGGTCGCCAATGCGCCGGCGCTCGATGGCCCGATCAGCGGCAAGTCTAATGAGGAACCCCTGCCCGACTGGCTGACTGAGAATGACACCTTCCTTGATGAAGCGCTCGGAATCGAGGCGCTTCAGGGGGAAGACGCGCCCGCAGACGATGAAGGCGCTGATCATCCTGCTGAGGCAGTAGGGCAGCGCCGCGCCACTGCCGAGCTTGACGACTGGATGGCATCGGAAAGCGAGAACGCAGCGGCTGAGGAATTCAGCATCCATACCGGAGATCTGCCCGACCTGTTTGGCGAGACTTCTGAGGACTTTGAGCCGCCGCCTTCCTCAACCGAGATACTGCCGGACTGGCTCAGCGCCATGGAAACCGCAGAAGAAGAACCCTCTGAAGATCCTGAAGACGAGCAGGCGGCGGAGCCAACTTCACGTTCGCTGCGCGGGCTGACGGCACGCCTGCAGGAAATGGGTTTCGACGCCGAGTCCAGCAATGGTCAGAGTGCGTATGAACCGACCGGGCAGACCGCCAATCTTGAAGGCATGGAAGAATGGATGCGTCAGTTCGGCGTGGAAACGCCATCTGAAGACACAGCTTCGGAAACGCCTGAATGGCTGACACAGATTGAGGATGCTATCAGCGCCGGGGATCACGCAGAAACCCCGGCAGAGAGTGCTGAAACGGCTGACAACGCGGCTGACAGCGACAGCTATGCATGGATGAGCGACCTCACCAGCGAATCTGATGCCGGGATCACAACTGCCGAGCCAGCGGACGCCGCTGCCGAGTCGCTGGACTGGCTGGAGCAAACGACAGACAGCGGCGCGGAAGCCTACGACGAGGCTGCCGAAGTGCTCTCGCAGGACGCCCCAGCCGAGTCCGCTGAAGAATTCGACTGGCTGAATGCTGTGCCCGTTGAAGATACCGGCGCAGAAATCTTTGATGCGGAGGCTGACCAGGCGTCCGCCGATGATCTGACGGACGAGGAACTGGATGCGCTGTTCGCCACGCCCTCAGAAGCGCCGGAAGGGATCGTCATGACCGACGAAAATCTGGACGCTCTGTTTGGAGATGATTCGCTCGCAGAGGAGCAGGCGGATGAGTTCATCAGCGTAGTCAGCGAGCTGGATGACGCGGATGCGGCAGATCAGGATGCCGAAAGTCAGCCGGAATCAGAACCGGAAGCCAGCGACACCTCAGAAGGTGAACCCACTTCCGACGAAGAACTTGACGCCCTCTTCGCGCGGGCAGAGGAAGAGGCGGCCGCCATGTCCGCCGAGGCAGCGGCAGAGGATGCTGATCTCGACGCCCTGTTCGCTGAAGCTGAGGCGCAGGCGCGTGAATTTGCTGAAGAACCCGCCGCCCACCCCGCCGATCTGCCCGACTGGCTGAGCGAGATGCAGCCGGAATCAGAAGCAGAGCCGGAACCCTCATCTGAGGCGCTGGAGAGCGAACTGGAAAGTCTGTTCCGGGATGACCAGAGCAGCCCTGACGCGGGTTTTGATGAATCCGAAGAAGTGGAGCCGATCGCGCAGTCGGAATACGATTGGTCAGCGGGCGACGATATCGCAGACGAGTTTCTTGAGGATGGCGAATTCGCGCTCGCTGAGCATGCGGATGAACCCAGCGTATCTGATGCAGAAACAGAATTCACTGAAGCGGACGCACACACGGCATACGCTGAAACGGATGAAGCAGACGCTGCCTTTGCCAAAGTTGATGCTTCAGAATATGTCAGCAAGGCAGACCTGGGTGAATTCGGCGACGATCTGAGTGATGAACTCGGAGACCTGCTCGGCGAAGAGCGGCAGGAAGCCATATTTGAAGAAGCTGCTTCCGCCAGCTTTGAGGACGACCTTGCGCTCGATGATGTCGAGCCGCACGAGGCAGAATTTGATGCGCTGGAGCTGGACGATATCGGCGAGACCGTCGAACCGGCGGCGCTGGCGGAGGAAACGCTCGATATGGCTCCCGCCGATAATGCCCCTGACTGGCTGAACGCGATGGTTCCCGGCCTCGATCTGGATTATGATGCATCAGAAGATGAACCCCTTGAGAGTGAATTTGCCGACGAAAGCGAATATGAAGGTTCGCTGATCGAGCCGATCACCGATGAAGCTGAACCTGAGGAAGAGACCGATCAGGCTCCCGCTGAACGCGAATTCGGATGGCTGGTGGACATCGTTGATGAAGAGACACAGCAGGTGACAGCGGTTAAGGAACGCGGGTCACTGGCGCGCTTCATCTTCCGGACGCTGCCGCGCTGGTTCAAGCGAGACAACCCTGCCGATACCAACGGCGATCAGCGCTCGCGTTCCGGCAGCGCTGCGGTAGATAATGATCTGCCGGAATGGCTGCGCTAGTGCGCTCAACTGCATAAGAGGGACACATCCATGACCCCTGCGGACAATATGCCTGATTTCGACAGCATGACCCCTGAAGAAATTCAGGTCTGGCTGGAATCGCTTGCGAAACGACAGGGCGCTTCTGAGGGTTTCCTGACTGAAGCCAACATGGAAGTTGCGGAAATCGATCCGGATACCGTCGTGATCGATGAGCCGGGCTACGTTCCGTTTGGAGAGACAGCGCCGCCCAGAAGCGAAACGCCGCCGCCCACTGCGCGCGCTTCCGCGCCGCCACCTCCCACCCTGCCCCCTGAACCCATCATCGAGCCGCAGCGCCGCGACGAAGACGAGATCGAAACTATCGCCTCCAGCCCATCTGACGCTGGCGCGCTGGCATGGCTGGAAAGTCTCGCGGCAGATCAGAGTGATGATCTGTTCAACCTCGATATCACCAATATCGAAGAAGACGAATACCTTGAAGATGAAGCGGCGGAACAGGAAACGCCGACGCTTGCCGATCCGGCTGCGTGGCTGGAGGACCTGGCGCGTTCTGAAGGCGTGGGTGAAACGCCGGTGACTGCTGCCGCTTCGCCGCTGCCCCCAGCTCCCCAGGACACGATGAACTGGCTGGAGTCGCTCGCCAAGCGGCAGGGGGCTGCCGAGGAAGAACTGCTCACCTCCGCCAACATGGAGATTCCCGAAACCGACGCCTCTGAGGTCGAAAGTGAGGAATACACGCCGTTCACGTTCGACTCACCGCTCACCCCGCGCGGAGCCGCCGTGATGCCGCCGCCTACTTCCGGAACCCCGTCTGACCCGGCGTCGTGGCTGGAATCGCTCGCCGCTGAACAGGGCTACAGCGAGCAGGGCGTGACCGAAACACAGCCGAATGATGAGCTTGATTTCTCGATCGAAGGCATCCGCGCTGCCATCGAAGCAGGAACCGTCACGCCGGAGCAGATGCAGGTCTATCTGGCGCATCAGGCGGAGATCTCGGCAGAGCAGGAAGCCGAGGCAGAGCGGCTGGCTGAGCTGAATGCTGAAGTGCCGCCGATCCCGGCTGAGATTCCTGACTGGCTGCTGGAAGGAGTTCAGCCCGTCGCACAGGCGACGCCTGTTGAGGATGACAAGCCACCGATCGAAAGCCTGTTTGACGAGCCTGCTGAAGCCACGCCGGATATGCCGGACTGGCTCAAGGAAGACATGATGGAGCAGGCCCCGACGAGCATTGAAAGCATCTTTGCCCAGACGGGCACGATGCCGCGCGTGAATGTGGACGATGATGCCGAGGATATCCCGATGCCCCTCGACATCGATCCGAATGATCCCTGGGTCGAAGCTTTCGATCTCGAACATGAACAGGGTGAGATCGATATCGACAATCCCCCTGAATGGTATACCCACAATATCAGCGATCCGCAGAGGATCGCCCAGGTAGAGCAGATGGCGGGCGAGAGCGCCAGCGAAGCAGCGCCTGAAGCCGAAACGGCTGCCCCTGTACCGCTGATGGAATCGCCGCTTCCTGAAGAAGATCTGCTGCCGGAAGGCGAAGCCCAGGATGTGCCGCGCTGGCTCAGCTATGTGCTGCCTCACGATGCCGAGGTGGCAGCCGAGATCACTTCTGCGGAACCGGCAGACATTCTGACAGAAGCCGATGTCGCCGATGATGCGCTGTTCGAGGCGTATGAAATGCCCGACTGGCTGCGCGAAGTGGAAGCGGATATCGCGCCGGGGGAAATCCCCGACTGGCTGATCGACTCTGCCGAGCCGGAGCCAGCCGCGCAGAGGCCGATCCTTGAGGAAACCCGCCCCGTATCACAGCCCTCACCTGCGCCAAAGCCCGCCCCGGCAGCACCACTTCCCGGCAGCGCCGCCCTGGAGCATGCGCGCAGTTCCATGCAGGCAGGCGATGTTGAGAGCAGCCTGGCGGAATATGAAGCACTCGTGCGCGCCAGCGTGGATATCGATGCCGTCGTTGAAGATCTGAGCGCGGCGGTGCGCCAGCATCGCAATAATCCGGCGCTGTACCGTGTACTCGGCGATGGCTATATGCGGCAGGGGAAGCTCCAGCAGGCGCTCGATACCTATCGCGAGGCGCTGAATCAGCTTTAAAAAACAGTGATATAACGGACTCGGCAATCATGGTCGAGTCCGTTTTTTTGTACTTCCTGAACAGGAGCGTTCATTCTGATGAAGAAATCTCTGGCTGTCTTCATGTGTCTGCTGCTGCTGGCGGCCGTCGGCGCGGTCATCGCCCAGGAAGAAGTCCTGAGCGGTGAACTTACGGCTTCCTCTCCCGTTGATACCTATACCATTACGCTCAACGCTGGAGAGACGATCACTCTGACGGTTGAGGCGACATCCCCCACGTTTGACCCGATCCTTGAGCTGTACGATCCCAATGGGGTGCTGGTTGCCTCCAACGACGACATTGATACTGCCGGCGGCAACTACAACTCGCGCATTATCTACACCGTGACGACATCCGGAGATCATTCGGCGGTTGTGACTGGCTACGGGCAGAGCGTCGGCACGTTCAATATTCGGCTGGTGTTTGGGATGGGGGCCGGGCAGCCTGTCGCCCCCACACCACCCCCCGTACAGCAGCCGGGCAGCGGCACGACTTTCACCGGCTCGATCAGCGACCTGACCCCGGCGCAGAACTTCACGGTCACGCTCAATGAAGGCGAGCGTTACAACGTGACCGCCACAGCAGTCAGCGGAGACCTGGACACGCTGCTGAATATCTATGACTCGACGGGGCGTCTGCTCGGAACCAACGACGACATCGACACGGCAGGTGGCAACTACAACTCGCTGATCGATTTCGTCGTCCCGGCAACCGGCACATATACCATCCAGGTAACGCGCTACAGCGGCTATGCTTCCAGCGGGAGCTTCGTGCTGGCGCTGGAACCCCGCGAAAGCGTGTCTGCGCCTGTCAGCACAGCAGAAGGTGAACAGTATTCCGGCGCTATCAGCAATTCCGCCAGCGCAGTGCGTTATGAAGTCAGCTTCCTGGCTGGCGAGTCGGCTTTTATCACTGCCGTAGCGCGCAGCGGCGATCTCGACACGGTGCTGACGATCTACGATCAGACCGGTCGAATCCTGGCGCAGAACGACGATTTCAATCCGCGCGCCTCTCTCAACTCGGCGGTATCTTTCACTGCGCCAGCGGCAGGCATCTATATCGTCGAGGTATCGCGCTATCAGGGCGCGGCGGGAACCTCTACCGGCACGTTCACACTGACGATCACCCGCGGAACCACGTCTGCCCCGCCCGGCACTGAGCCGGAAATCGGCGAGCCGCCGATCGGCGTGATCAGTCCGGGAACTGGCGTTGAAGCCGAGCAGTTGAGCGGTCCCGTCGAATATTTCAATACTGCCAATTTCCGCATCCACTTCACCCAGTCAGGCGGCGACCGCGCGACGATGGATTATGTGCGCGAAGTGGCGCGCGCCTTTGAGGAAGCAGCAGCCATTCAGTTCGGCGAGCTTGGCTTTGCCCGTCCCCCGCTGATGAGCACCAGCGAAGGGTTGTACGATGTCTATCTGATCGACCTGCTCGGCAAGGGTGAAAGCGCGCTCGGCTACGCATACCCGGCGGAACAGGTGGGCGATAACCCCAACACGCCAGTGCGCGAGGGTTACGCCTATGCCGGGTACATGGTGGTCGAGAACGACTTCGACGGCGCAACCAGCACGCCGGAAGAAGCGATCAGCCTGATGCGGGCGACCGTCACTCATGAATTCAATCATCTGGTTCAGTTCGGTTATGACGCACTTGAACCCAACCGCTGGGTCTACGAGGCGACATCGACATGGATCGAGATCAATACGTTCACCTCAGACGAAGATGCGTCGGGCTATCTGTCGAGCACGTTCGAATATCCTGAAATCTGCATTGGCGTGTATCAGAATGACCCGGCAGGCGGGCTGCTGCGCTACGGAACCTGGCTGTATCTCCAGTCCCTGTCAGAGCTGTATGGCAAGCGGTTCGTTTCGGAATGGTGGGATGAGCTGGTTGAACTGGAGGACTTTTACGGGCTGACCGCCGTCCTCAACCGCTACAATGATGACATCCCCAATTCTGCGCGGCGCTACCACGTTCAGAATCTGCTGCGCGATTACAGCGTCGCGGCGGTCATTCAGCCGACGGTCTATCTGGAAAATCTGATCAACGGTACAGGCAAATGGGAACCCCGGGGGCCGGGTGTGCAGGAACTGGGAGCCAACTACTTCGAATTTGCCGCGCCGCCAGGCCGCTACATGATCTCGCTCAGCTCACAATCGCCGCTGCAAATGTGGGCTGTGGGGATCAGCGACGGGCGGGCGGATGTAATCCCGATGGAGCAGCAGGGGGCGATCAATACGCAGAACTACGATTTCGCCTACCTGATGATCTACAATCCGATGTATGACGACAATCCCGAAGACTGTGTATTTGCATCCTACAGTCTGACGGTGGAACCGACAGACAGCACACAGACGGCACGGCTTGAGGAACGCAGCGCCGCCAGCTTCATCCCGCCGAATTAACAGTTGAGCGATCCTGATCCAGGCGCAGCGCGTATCCCTTTCCGGATGCGCGCTGCTGTTTTGACGCCATGATCAATCACACCTTGCCGCATACGCGGGCGTCTGGCATAACTATGCAGGTTTGAACAGCCCATAACGAACAGCTATCTGAGGGAGCACAAACGTGGAACGTACACTGATCATCATCAAGCCGGACGGCGTTCAGCGCGGTCTGGTTGGCGAAATCATCCGCCGCTTTGAGGCGCGTGGACTGCGCATCATCGGCATGAAGTTCATGCAGGTCAGCCGCGAGCTGGCAGAGAAACATTACGAGATTCACCGTGGCAAGGGTTTTTACGAAGGGCTGGTGAATTACATCACGTCGGCTCCGGTGGTGGTGATGGCACTGGAAGGCACAAACGCAGTCCTCTCGGCACGCAACACCATCGGCGCGACACGTCCTCACGAAGCGGCAGCAGGCACGATCCGCGGCGATTTCGCGCTGGAAGTCGGGCGCAACATCGTACACGGCTCGGACAGCCCGGAAAACGGCGTCATCGAGGTGGGAAATTTCTTCGCGGAAGGTGAGCTGATTTCGTGGGGTCGGAACAACGATCCGTGGATTTTTGAGAACGTGTAAAAGCGCGCCAGCCAGACGGGCGGGGATGACACATGTCCCCGCCCGCTTGATTACTGGATGCTCACCAGCACATTGGCCCCGGCATACATCCCCTCAATGTCGTAGTAGCGGCGCTGCTCTGCCGTGAAGATATGCACGACCACATCGCCGTAATCCATCAGCACCCAACCGCTGCTGGACGATCCTTCTACCGCAAACGGAGCGCGATCGTAGAGCACCTTGAGGTTTTCACGGACGTGCTCGGTCAGGGCTTTGAGTTGGCGGTCGCTGTTTCCGGTGCAGATCACGAAGAAATCGGCAATCAGAGTGTCGGGACGCAGGTCGAGCAAGAGGATGTTTTCGGCTTTCTTGTCTTCAAGCGTGTTGACGATCTCGCGGGCAATATCAATAGCTTCCAGAGTCAATTCCTCCCCAATATGCAGCTATCGTAAAAACCGGTTGCGATCATTGTAGCACAAGTCGATAGAGGATGGTTTATGCAGGCGTCCGGCACAGAAAGTTGCGCATCAGATTGATGAACTGTGCCGGAGCTTCGTCCAGCGGCTGATGATGAACCCCCGGCAGATCGACCAGCCGCGCCGCTGGCATCCGCTCAGCGGCCAGGCGTCCCTCAGCAGGCGGAACGGTGAAATCCCGCTGCCCCACCATCACCAGCGTTTCATGAGGGATTTTGGCAAGCTGCGGGGTCAGGTCCTGCTGCGCGATGCTTTCCAGTGCGCCGATCGCCGCACGCCATGAGGCACGCCTGAAATCCTGGATGTAGCGCGCATGTTCCGAGCGGCTGACATAGACTGGCGCGCTGAAAACAGGAGCGAGCATCTGCGACTGCATCAGCGACCAGAGCGATTTCGTGCGCGCTGCGATAAAGCGCCCCGCCGACGACGAGAAGAATGTCTCGACGCGCAGCGCCATGCGACCGCTGACGACGGGGCAGACCAGCACCAGCCGATCGACCATCTCCGGCTGCTCCAGCGCCAGCCTGAGCGCGAGCATCCCCCCCATCGAGTGCCCCACTACCGCACTCGGACGGAGGTTATGCTGGCGACAGAACCCGATGATGGCATTCAGATGATCGTCGATGGAGACAGGGGCATCATCCGGCAGGGACGACGCGCCGAAACCGGGCAGATCGATACTCCAGAGACGGAAATCTCCGCTCAGGTGATCATGAACCCGCTGCCACATACGGCTGCTGCTCGCCCAGCCATGAATCAGCAGCACATCGTCGCCGCTGCCGCTGCAAAGGTAGTGTAATTCGCCTGAACGGGTGATGGTGAAAGACGCCATATGCGGATTATAGCACAGCGCTTCACCCTCATCCGTTAGCAATTGAACCCCCATCCCGCCTGTGCTATGCTACCGGGATGAACGCGATACCGGAAGAAATCATCGAATTCAATGCCCATCTCCCCGGTGAGCGCCTCGACAAGACAATCGTGGCCCATGTTGGCGAACGTCTGTCTCGTGCGCAGATTCAGGCGCTGATCGAGGACGGCTCCGTCACTATCAATGACGCGCCCGCCAAACCGGGCTGGCGGCTGAAGGGTGGCGAAGTCATCCGCATGGTGCTGCCACCTGCCGAAGCCAGACAGGAAGCGCTTGCCGCTGAGGCGATCCCGCTGGATGTCCTCTACAGCGATGAACATATCGCCGTGATCAACAAACCTGCCGGGCTGGTGGTGCATCCTGGCAGCGGCAACCCCGGCGGCACGCTGGTCAATGCCCTGATGGCTCGCTTCCCCGAAATCGGCGAGATGGATTATGCCCCCCAGCGGCGCGGCATCGTTCACCGGCTGGACAAGGACACCAGCGGCGTGATCGTGGTCGCCAGGAACGCCATCGCGCTGCGCCGCCTGCTGCGCCAGTTTCAGGATCGCTCGGTCGAGAAAGTCTATCTGGCGCTGCTGGAACGTCCACCGAGAACCGATACGGGGCGCATCGACGTGCCGATCGAACGGGATCCGGTCAACCGTCGCAAAATGCGCGTCGATCGCGCAGGGCGTCATGCCATCAGCGAATTTTATGTCACCGAGCGCTTCAACGACGGGCTGACGCTGGTTCGGGTCAATCTGCTGACCGGGCGCACACATCAGATTCGCGTGCATATGGCATTCATCGGCTGCCCGATCGTCGGCGATGCGCTGTACGGCTTCCGCAGGCAGCGCCTGCCGCTGCGCCGCCAGTTCCTGCATGCATGGCGGTTGTGCATCGATCATCCTGCAACCGGCGAGCGCCTGTGCTTTGAAGCGCCGCTCGCGCCGGAGCTTCAGCGGATTCTGGATACACTGCGGCGCGAAGCCGGCGCTGGCGGCGACACAAGCATTTAACACGATCGATCGTCGTAAGGCGAAGCGATTTCGGGTAAAATTCCTGCGTCACTTGCGAACCCAACATGAGGATACGCCATGCGTGAAGTCACTGTTGCCACCGTGCAGATGAAGCCCAGGCTGGGCGAAATGGAAGAGAATCTCGTCAAGATGAGCGAGATGATCTCCAAGATCGCCTCACAGCAGAAAGTCGATCTGATCGTCTTCCCGGAGCTGATCACGAGTGGATATGAACTCGGTCTGCGCTTTACCGAGCTGGCGCAGCGCGTCCCCGGTCCCACAGTCAACCTGATCGCACAGCGTGCCAATGAGTATGGCGTGTATATCGTCTTTGGGATGGTCTCCAAGGAAAAAGTGGAGTCGGTGCTGTACAACTCAGCCATTATGGTGGGGCCTGATGGCGAACTGGTCGAGGTATACAACAAGATTCACCTGCGCGGCGAAGAGCGCATGGCCTTCCGCGAAGGCTATAAACTGCCAGTCATCGACACCGAAATCGGCACGATCGGGCTGATGATTGGCTATGATCTCGCCTTTCCGGAGGTTGCGCGCAGCCTGGTGCTGGACGGCGCTGAAATTCTGTGCGTGTGCGCCAACTGGGAAGCCCAGGCGATCGATGAGTGGAAGACGTACATGCGCGCACGCGCTTATGAGAATGCGTGCTTCATGGTCGGCGCAAACCGCGTGGGCGAGGACGTGACGATCACATTCGGCGGCGAAAGCATGGTGGTGGGTCCCCGCGGCCAGATTCATACTTCGCTGGCGCTGGAGACCGATCCGGAATCCGGTGCGCCGCTGGAAGGATTTGCCGTCGCACGGATCGATCTGGATGAGGTGCGCAAATACCGCGAGGAATTCCAGCAGATTCAGAATCGCCAGCCCACGGTGTATAAATCCCTCGTTCGCCGTTACTAATCTGTTCCCCGCCGCGCCGTGATCTACGCTGGATCACGGCGCGGTTCCCCTGCTCATCGAGTCATGCGGCTCATCGGACTGGACTTCAGCGGCGCAGTGGATGCCGGAGAGCGCATCTGGGTATGCTATGCCCGGCTGAAAAAAGACACGCTGCACATTGAGTCCATCATGCCTGCCCGTGATCTGCCGGGCGGCGCGCCACAGCGCGAGCCTGCGCACGCCGCACTGCGCGCATGGATCAGCCAGCAGAACGCTGCATTGATCGGCTGTGACTTTCCGTTCAGTGTGGCGGCAGGCGCGCTTGAGGGCATGAGCTGGGAAGCGTTTGCGTGGGGCTTCGCAGAGCGCTTCCCTACCCCGGAACACTTCAGGCAGTTCGGCGACGAGGCTGCGGCGGCGGCGCGCGCTGATGGCAGACGGCTGATCCGACAGACGGATGTCGAGGCGCGCACGCCGTTTCCCCCTCACAACCTGCGTATCTACCGCCAGACGTACTACGGCATCCGCGAGCTGCTGGCTCCGCTCAGCCAGGCGGGGAGCGTGCGCGTTCTGCCCATGCAGCCCGGCCAACCGGGTGTCCCCTCCATGATCGAGGTCTGCCCCGCTTCGCTGCTGAAACCGATCGGGTTGTATGCGCCTTACAAGGGCGCAGAGCCAAAGTATCGGCAGCAGCGCGCCCGCATCCTTGACTATGCGCAGGACAATGGCGTTCGCTTTGGGAATCGAACAATG
>SZPD01000394.1 GCA_030263515.1 Anaerolineae bacterium CFX9
GGCATGGCGAATACATTCTTCAGAGCGCAGGGTTACGCGCTGGGGAACTCCCTTGTTGAGGAAGATGCCGTCGAGACTGCCCGTCAACTGCTGGAGAACGGTCACGACAAGCTTGTGCTTCCCGTGGACGCCGTGATCGGCGAGAAATTTGCAGACGATGCGCAGACGCGGCAGATCAGCATCAGCGAAGGTGTCCCTGACGGATGGGGGATTTACGATATCGGCCCAGAGTCAGTGAAGCAGTTCGAGGCTGCGCTGGCAGGAGCGCGCACGGTTGTATGGAACGGCCCCATGGGTGTTTTTGAAAAAGCGCCCTTCTCCGCCGGGACCCGCGCAGTGGCGAAAATTCTCGCTGATCTGACTGCGCAGGGTGCTGTGACAGTGATCGGCGGCGGCGATTCTGTGGCGGCTGTTGAAGATGCAGGGCTTGCCGATCAGATCACGCATATCTCTACCGGCGGCGGCGCAAGCCTCGAAATGCTCGAAGGCAAGGTTCTGCCCGGTGTCGCGGCGCTGAACGATAAATGACTCTCAACCCCGACAGGAAAAGGATCGCGCTGAACAAGAGCGCGCCTTTTCCTCCGGGATAACACAGGAGTAGAGCATATGAGAACACCTATCCTTGCGGGCAACTGGAAAATGTTCAAGACCGTCGCCGAGTCGATCGCGTTCGTGCGTGAACTGGCGCCGCGTCTGCAACCCTTCTCCAGCGTTGAGCGCGTCGTATGCCCGACGTTTGTCGCGCTTTCTGGCGTGGCAGAAGCGCTCGCCGGAACCGGTATCGGCGTCGGCGCGCAGAACATGCACTGGAAAGACAGCGGCGCCTATACCTCTCAGATTTCACCTGTCATGCTCGCAGGACTGGCAGAGTATGTCATCCTGGGGCACTCCGAATGTCGTCAGTATCTTGGCGAGACTGATGCAGATATTAATCTGAAGGTCAAGGCGGCGCTGGCCCATGGACTCAAACCGATCTTTGCAGTGGGTGAAAATCTCGAACAGCGCGATCAGGGCATTACGCATGACTTCGTATCGCAGCAGGTTCGTGCTGGTCTCGATGGCATTTCTGCGGACGATGTACGCCGGGTCATCATCGCCTATGAGCCGATCTGGGCGATCGGCACGGGTCGCGCTGCCACAGGGGAGGATGCCAACCTCGTCTGTCGTGACACCGTTCGCGGTACACTTCGCACCATGTATGGCGACGATACAGCCAATGCTGTGCGTATCCAGTATGGCGGCAGTGTCAAACCTGAAAATATCGGTGAGTACATGAGTTACCCCGATATCGATGGCGCACTGGTCGGCGGGGCATCACTCAAGGTAGAGGATTTCACGGCGCTGGTGGAAGCGGCTGCCAGAGCGAAAGGAACACACGCCTGATTTTAGTTGATCTGTTGTCAGCGGCTCTGGTCGTTGCATCACTGTTTTATGTCATGCGGCGGCTGGAGCGCTGGCTTCACCAGCATATTTTCAAGGTCGGCTGGCTGCTGACCAAGAATCTGCGGACGACGACGATCCTCTACTACCTGTTCTTTCTCCCCGGTGTTGTCGTTCACGAGGTCACGCTCTGGCTGGTGGCAGGCATACTCAATGTTCGGGCTGAGCGCGCCGTTGCCTGGCCTGAAACACAGTCCATGGCAGAGCTGCGGCTGAATTTTGTCCGGCTGGCGAGGAATACCAGCGCAGCGCGCCTCGCCGTAATCGGCATCTCTCCCCTCATCATCGGCATCTCGTTCATCTATCTGATCGCAGTCTCGATTCTGGATGTGCCGGGGTTCCTGGCAACCCTTCAGGCAGGCGGGGCAGACTCGCTTGGCATTGCAGTCGGCCGGCTGCTTTCCACCTCTGACTTTTTCCTGTGGGTTTATCTGATCTTCGCCATCGGAAACACAATGATGCCAGATCCGCGCAACCTGAAATCATGGCGACTGATCCTGCTCGTCTCTGGCGTGGCCTTCGTCGTGCTGTATGCGCTTGGAATCGGCGAGGCAATTCTTACCAACGGGCTTGCAGAGCCGCTCAGCAGCAGCATGAACACGCTCTCGCTGACGTTCGCAACCATCATCGGCATTGGTGTGATGGTCACAGCAGTTCTCGGCACTTTTGAAGCGGTGTATGAGCGCATCACCGGAGACAGCGCCACATTTCAAAACGGCAAACTGGTGGCAGTGCGCCGTGAAGAAATCATTCGTCAGAAGAAAGAGGAAGAGGCACGCCGCGCTCGCGCCTCAGAGCGTGACAAAGGCGCTGCCGGAAAGCGCGCCGCAGGCGTGCCCAGCATCTATGCCCTGCCGCTGCCGATCCCCGGCGCGCCCGGTAAGGACATCGAACCGACAGCCGATGGCCTGCGGGCAGAACCAGCTTCCGCGAGTGTAGGGCGTGCAGGCGCATCGCTGATCACGGGGACAGCTACCCTGATCAGCAGTGATAACGAAGACAGCGAAGCCAATGCAGAGGCAGATGACAAGCCTTAAAAAAATCGTCTGAAAATTCTGCCAGAGACTAGGCTTTTTCGACTGTCTTGATGCGGCTCAGGAAGATGAACCCAAGCGCAACCGCCGCAAACATCACCCCCAGCGCGATAAATTTGAACAACTGACTGCTCGTTACCAGCGTCAGCACGCCGAAAAATGCACAGAAACAGTAGTAGCCGAGCACAATCTGGCGCTGCGTGAAGCCGCGATCCAGCAGGCGAAAGTGCAGATGCCCGCGGTCTCCGCTGAACGGGCTTTGCTTCCGGCGAATACGGTTGACGACCTGCCACAGCGCATCTACCAGCGGCAGACCAAAGACCAGAAGGATGGTCGCCATTTTTGCCCCGCCGATAATGCTCAGCGCCCCCAGAACAAATCCCAGAAATGGCGCGCCGCCGCCCATAAAGACGCGCGCCGGATAAAAGTTATAGAGTAGAAAAGCGAGCGATGCGCCGACCAGCGCCAGATGCAGCAGGCTGACACTGGTCTGTGCTGGTTCAACGCGAAAAGCGCTGTTGATGAACAGCATGATCCCGGCGATCACCGCAATCCCCCCCGCCAGGCCATCCAGCCCATCCACCCAGTTCATGGTATTCATCATGCCAACAAGCCAGAAAAAGCTCAGCGTGACTGTCACGATGAAGGGGAAAGGATCGGTCTGCTGTCCTGTGAAAGGGTTATTGACGTATTCGATGAAAATCTGAAAGGCGATAGCAACGGCAGCCGCCAGATACTGCCCCAGAAACTGTGGCAGCGAGGAAAAGTCGAAAATATCGTCCAGCAGCCCGACCAGGAAGATGATCGTGCCGCCAGCCAGCAAGCCGACCAGCCGGACTGCTTCATACGGATCCTGCCGGGGAACAGGCAGGTACTGAGCGGCTAGCACGGCTGCGGTAAAGCCGGCATAAAGTGCCAGCCCACCCAGCCGGGAAACGCGCCGGAGATCACCCTCATTGACGCGCCTTCCACCCGGACGGGCAGTGATATTGAAGCGGATGCCCAGCCATTGGGCGATCGGCATCACTGCGAGAGCGACGCCGAACGCCAGGGCAAAAACCAGCACAAATACTGCCCAGTATTCCACAGATCAGCAGTCCCTGCCTCAGGTGGGCGAAGTTCCAAACTGTCGATCGCCCGCATCACCCAGACCGGG
>SZPD01000395.1 GCA_030263515.1 Anaerolineae bacterium CFX9
CTTGCGGGTTAAGGCAAAAACGCGCGGCAGCTCCAGCGCCTGCGCCTCGGCCAGCAGTTGGGTCACAATCGCCCGGCCCACCCCGTAGCCCTGGTAGGCCGGGTCAATCACCAGCGAGCGAATTTCGGCCAAGTCGTGCCACATAATCAGCAGCGACCCCATGCCCACAATTTTGCCGCCGGCCTCCGCCACCACCCAATCCCGGATGGATTGGTACACGTCCGGCTCCATGCGGGGCAAAATCTCGGCCTGTTTGGCATATTCGTTCAAAATAGGCATCATATGCGGCACATCAACCAGCCGCGCTTTGCGAATATTAATAACCGGAGTTGGCTCTTTGTGACTCATAGGTTGCAATAGATACTCCCAGGAAAATAGTTCATCAGGAGTGCAAAAGCTATAGCTTTTGCACTCCCAATTTTCAATGACGACGTTTTTAGCCGACGGCTATTAGAGTAGCGGCCAGCCGCTCGGCCAACAGATCAATTTCCTCGCGGCTGATAGTGAGTGGCGGCAGCAGGCGCACCACCTTTTCCCCGGCCACCAGAACGATGAGGCCGTGATTACGGGCCTCGGCTACAATCTCGGCAGCGGGAATGGTGGAGACCAGGCCCCACATCAAGCCCTTGCCCCGCATACCGGTCAGCAGCAAGCTCTGAGCGACGACTTCCCGCAGTTTCGCTTCCAGATATTCCCCTTTGGCCTGCACCTCGGCCAAAAAGTGGGGCTGATTAATCTGGTTGAAGACTGCCCGCGCCACCGCGCAGACCAGCGGGCCGGCGGCAAAGGTGCTGCCGTGATCGCCCACTTCCAGCGTCTCGGCCACCGCCCGGGTCAGCAGAATCGCGCCCATGGGCAGGCCGCCGGCCAGGGGCTTGGCCAGGGTCATCACATCGGGGGTGACGCCGTAATGCTCATAGGCCCACAGCCGGCCGGTACGCCCCAGGCCGCACTGCACCTCGTCAAAAATCAGCAGCGCACCGACCTCGTCACACCGGGCGCGCAGGCCGGCCAAAAATTCCGGCTCGGCCGGGGTGACGCCGCCCTCGCCCTGCACCGGCTCGATGATGACGCCGCAGGTGCGGGCGGTGATGGCCTGCCGGGCGCTGTCAAGGTTGTTGAACTCGGCAAAGGTCACATCGCCGATGAGCGGTTCAAAGGGGGTGCGATACTTGGCCGTGGCCGTTGTCGCCAGCGCGCCCATCGTCCGCCCATGGAACGCGCCGAAGAAGGCGATGATATTCTGGCGGCGTGTGTGCCAGCGCGCCAGCTTGATCGATCCTTCGACGGCTTCCGCGCCGCTGTTGCCGAGGAAAACGCGGGCATCCCCGCTGAACGGCGCAAGCCCGGCAAGGCGTTCTGCCAGCCGAATCTGCACTTCGTAATAGTAGTCTGTCCCGGCGATATGCAGAAACTTCTGCGCCTGTTCGGTGATGGCGCGCACGACCTCCGGGTGGCAGTGACCGGTTGCGTTGACCGCGATCCCGGCGGCAAAATCAATGTACTCGTTGCCGTCTACATCCCAGACGCGGGCCCCTTCCCCGCGTTCCATCACGAACGGGTAGCGCGGCACCATCGAGCCGGACATCGTCTTGTCATCGCGGGCGATGATCGACTGGCCGATGGGGCCCGGACGGACAGAGGTCTTGACCGACATAATGAGTTCTCCAGATTTATGCTGCATACGACCTCAGCCAGAGGTCCCAAAGGCATTATACGCTAGCGCCTGATGGCGCGGCAAATCCGGTTGCGGCTCTGGCACGGCGCGGTATAAACATAGGCAGTGCATCATCATCCCATTTCCTTCCACCGGCATACGAGAGAGTTCTGACCCATGAAAATCGCCATGATCGGTTTCGGCACAGTAGGGCAAGGGCTGGCGCAAATTCTGCGAGACAAGGCGGATGAGCTGTGTGAGCGCTATGGCTTCAGCGCAAAGATCGTGGCGGTCTACACCCGCTCCAGAGGTTCGCTCGTCCATCCTCACGGGCTGGATCCGGCCGCGCTTCTGCAAGCCATCGCTGGCGGCTCGCTCGATCAGTATCCGGAGCAGGATCGGCTTGAGCGCGGCTGGGACGCGCTGCGCATTGCCCGCGAAAGCAATGCCGACGTGCTGGTTGAAGTTTCGCCGACTAATCTGGAAACGGGGCAGCCCGCGCTGGATATCTGCCGGGCGGCGCTGGAAAGCGGCAGGCATATCGTGCTGGCGAACAAGGGGCCTGTGGCGGTTGCCTATCGCGAACTGGCGCTGAAGGCAGAAGCGGCTGG
This sequence comes from Anaerolineae bacterium CFX9, assembly GCA_030263515.1. Lineage (GTDB taxonomy): Bacteria > Chloroflexota > Anaerolineae > Aggregatilineales > Phototrophicaceae > Flexifilum. Next base: position 2,269 of record SZPD01000395.1, read on the forward strand.
ACGGGCATTTCTGTTTGAAGGCACTGTCATGGCGGGGACGCCTTCGCTTCGGCTGGCGCGGGAAGCGCTGGCGGGCTGCACGATCAGCGAGGTGCGCGGCATCATCAACGGCACGACCAACTATATTCTGACGCAGATGGAGACGGGCATGGGTTACTCAGAGGCGCTCCAGCAGGCGCAGGATATCGGCTATGCCGAAGCGGATCCCACCGCCGATGTTGATGGCTGGGATGCGGCCGGGAAAGCCATCATCCTGGCGCAGGCCTTGTTCGGCGTTCGGTTTACCTTTGATCAGATGAGCGTGCGCGGTATCAGCCACCTGACTGCGCAGGATATCGCCGATGCCAAAGCCGCAGGGGAACGCTGGAAACTGATCGCCCGCGTCACGCCGGAAAGCGCCAGCGTACAGCCGCAGCGTATCCCGGTGACTCATCCGCTGGCAGGCGTCAGCGGCGGCACAAATGCGCTGACGTTCACGACTGATCTGATGGGCGAGATCACGCTGATCGGCGCTGGCGCGGGCGGCATCCAGACCGGTTTTGGCGTTCTGTCAGATCTTTTAGCAATTTATCGACAGGTACGATCATAGAATGATAGAGGTTATGTGAACACAGTCCGTTCTTATGAGCGGGGAGGCAGCGCCTCCGGAGCCGGGTATGGTGAAAGCGAATATCCTCGTCGTTGAAGATGAAATTAATCTGCTGGAAGGTATCCGCACGGTGCTGGAGCTGGATGGCTACACCGTTCATACCGCTGATAATGGCGAAACGGCGCTCCAGGTGCTGCGCCAGTCTGCTCACCTGCCGGATCTGATCGTCTCTGACATCATGATGCCTCACATGGACGGCATTCAGCTTCTGAAGGAAGTCCGCAAGGAAACAGCGTGGGTTGGGGTTCCGTTCATCTTTCTCACCGCCCGCAGCGAGAAAACCGACGTACAGCGCGGCAAACAGCTTGGTGTGGACGATTATCTGATCAAGCCGTTTGAGGCGGATGATCTGTTGATCGCCGTTGAGTCGCGCCTGAACAGGCATCGCGCGCTCACGCAGGCGCATCAGGATCAGATGAGCGACCTCAAGCGCCGTATCCTGACCATCCTCAATCATGAATTTCGTACCCCGCTCACATTCGTGGTGGCGTATGCCGATCTGCTCAATGAGCAAACCGGGCAGAATATCAGCAACGAGGATATGCTCACATTTCTGCGCGGCATCAATACCGGCGCTGTCCGTTTGCGGCGCTTGATCGAGAACTTCATTCTGCTCGTCGAGTTTGAGACGGGCGACGCCCGCGCCGCCTATGATCTGCGCGCCATGACGATTCATAACATCCATGTCGTGCTTCAGAAAGCGGTGGAT
>SZPD01000396.1 GCA_030263515.1 Anaerolineae bacterium CFX9
CCGTCCCGGCTGGCAAACCTTTTCCTGCATGAAACGACTTACCCCGATCAGATCGCTGAGACGCCTTCCGGCCTGACCCAGGAAGAGATTGCTGCCATCCTGGGGACGACGCGGGAAGTCGTCGGGCGGGCGCTGCGCAGTCTGCTCAATGCCGGGCTGCTGCGCAGAAAAGGACGCCATGTCTATATCGCCGATCGGGAAGGGTTGGGTTATCTTGCGGAGACGAACACCATGCCTGCGGACGCCGATCAGCCTTTCTGTGCGCAGCGCGAAATTTAACCGGTGTTAAAAGTCTTGAAACCACGTTTAAAACCTGTTTTCCAATCCAACAAAAGTTCCAGACAGGACGGTTAAACTCCGCTAGACTAAACCTCAGTTGTACGATCGTTTATCGTCAGTGGAGCCTGCAATGACCCATATCATCACCAGCCTGTGCCTGCGCGATGGCGCGTGTGTGGAAGTCTGCCCGGTCGAATGCATCGTGCCGGGGCAGCCGGAAAACGAATGGCCGTGGTACTTCATCGATCCGGATACCTGCATCGACTGCGGCGCCTGCGTGCCGGAGTGCCCGTATGAAGCGATCTTCATTCAGGAAGAAGTGCCTTCCAGCTACACGATGGCGGCAGGCCAGAAGCGCATTCCGTTCGATACCAAAACTGAGGTCACCGCGGCGGGCGGAGAAGTGGTTGACCTGACGGCAGACATTCAGCCCAACTACGATTTCTTCCAGAGCGGGCCGGGCTACGACGCACTTGCCTGATGTGAAACTCGCCACTCGTTAAAACGATGGCAGGACGTATAATCAACTCTCGGCATCAAGCCGGGAGTTTTTTTATTCATGTGCGGACTTTGTGGCGTCGTCTATTTTGACGGTCGCCTGGCTCAGACAGACGAAGTTCGCGGGATGATCGAGACGATCGTCCACCGCGGACCAGATCAGGGAAATGTCATTGCGGATGGGGTCTGCGCGCTCGGCAGCCGACGTCTGGCTGTTCTCGATTTGTCCCCGGCAGGCGCACTGCCGATGCAGACAGCAGACGGCGCGCTGACCATCGCCTATAACGGCGAAATCTATAACCACCCGGATCTGCGCCGTGAACTGGAGGCGCAGGGCGAACAGTATCTTTCCGGCAGTGATACGGAGACGGTGCTGAAACTGTATCGCCGCTATGGAACCGGGCTGTTGGAGCGGCTCCGGGGAATGTTCGCGTTCGCATTGTGGGATCGCGACGCACGGACGCTGCTGCTGGCGCGTGATCCCGCTGGTGAGAAGCCCCTGTACTACTATCGTGATGCCGAGAAAATCGTCTTTGCCAGTGAGATCAAGGCGCTGCTGATGCATCCGGATGTGCCCCGCCAGTCTGCGCTGGATGCAGAGCGTCTCGCCCTGTATCTGGCGTATGGCTATCAACCGACGCCGTTCACGGCGTTCAGGCATATTCACGCCCTTCCCGCGGCACATTTTCTTGAGATTCGCCCGGAAGTAACCCATCAGGCACAGCCAGTCCGCTACTGGTCGCTTCCTCCGTCCGCGCCCGCCAAATGGGTGAGCCATGCAGATGAGGTGAAGTATGCCGGGCAGCTTCTTGAACTGCTGGATGCGAGTGTGCGAGCCTGCCTGCTGAGCGATGTTCCGTTGGGCGCGTTCCTGAGCGGCGGGCTGGACAGCAGCCTGATCGCCGCGCTGATGCAGCGTCATGCTCGTCAGGTGCGGACATTCAGCATCGGTTTTGAAGGCGATGACAGCTTCGACGAGACTCCCTTTGCCGAGCAGGTCGCTTCGCTGCTGGGGACACAGCACACCACCTTCCGCGTGACGCCGCAGGCGTTGGATCTGCTGCCGCGCCTGGTTTGGCATCACGATCAGCCTTTCGGGGACAGCAGTGCGATTCCGACTTATCTCGTGAGCCGGCTGACCCGCGAACACGTCACCGTTGCGCTGACTGGCGACGGCGGCGATGAGCTGTTTGCCGGGTATCAGCGGTTTTACGCGGCAAGCCTGGTCGAGCGGATGCATTCCATCCCCCGCCCGGTCTGGCAGACGATGGACAGGGTGCTGGCAGGCTTGCCTGAGGGAACCAGCTATTATGATCTGCTCAAGCGCGGACGCCGCTTCGTGCATGGGGCGGGGCAGACTATCCGTCTGGCATATTTTGATTGGGTGCGCCTGTTCGACGCCGACCAGACGCGCGCGCTTCTGCCGTCGCTGGGCAGCGCAGATCCGGCGGGGCTTCATTTCAGCGCAGCCGTCACTGCGCCGGGAGCGGCGGGGCTGCTCGATGCCAACTTTGCGATGTATCTGCCTGATGATCTGCTGGTCAAACTCGATCGCAGCGCGATGGCCGTCTCGCTGGAAACGCGCGCGCCATTCCTGCATCGCGACCTGATCGCCTTTGCCGCGGGGCTGCCTTTCAATCTCAAGCTGCACGGCCGCACCACCAAGCGTATCCTCAAGCGGGCGGCGCGCGGTCTTCTGCCCGATGCCATCATCGATCGCCCCAAGCATGGTTTCGGCGTTCCGCTGGGCGCGTGGCTCCGCAGGGATATGTCTCAGGTGCGGGATATACTTCTCAGCGATCGGGCGCGCGCACGCGGCTTGCTGCATATGCCAGCCGTCGAAAAGCTGATCGATTCACACACACAGCGCCGGCGCGATCATGGACAGCGTTTGTGGACGCTGCTGACGCTGGAGATGTGGCTCCGTCTTTTTATTGATCCCAGCCGTTTGGAGACTTATGTCTGAAACGCAGACCAGACCGATTCGACTGATGCGCCTGATCGCGCGTCTGAACGTGGGTGGCCCTGCCATTCATGTCAGCCTGCTCACCCAGAAGTTATCGCCGCCTGACTATGAAAGCACGCTCGTGTGCGGCAACATCGACGATGAAGAAGGGGATATGCGTTACTACGCCGAGGAACGCGGCGTCACGCCGGTCATCGTTCCTGAGCTGGGACGATCGCTCAATCCCGTGCGCGATCTGGTCACGATCATCCGCATCATCCGCCTGATCCGCCGCCTGAAACCTGATGTCGTGCATACCCACACTGCAAAAGCCGGTTTTGTCGGGCGGGTGGCCGCATGGCTGACCGGCGTGCCAGTGATCGTGCATACCTTTCACGGGCATGTTTTTCAGGGCTATTTCAGCCCGATGCTCACGCGCATTTTCCTGCTGCTGGAGCGAATCACGGCACGGATGACCGACAGCGTGATCACGCTGAGCGAAGGACTGCGCCGTGAGCTGACTGAGGATTATCGTGTCACCCGGAAGTCGCGGATTACTGTGCTGCCGCTGGGGCTGGATCTGCATGCTTTTATCACCATCCCACGCAAGTGCGGGCGCTTCCGCGAGGCGGCAGGTATCCCGCCCGAAGCGCCGCTGATCGGCATCGTCGGGCGTCTCGTGCCGGTCAAAAATCATGCCCTGTTTCTGGAGAGTGCGGCGGAGATCGTCAAAATACTTCCCCAGGCGCGTTTTGCCGTCATCGGCGACGGTGAGCTGCGCTCGGCGCTGGAAGCGCAGGCAGAGCGGCTGCGGCTGCGCGACAGGGTGATCTTCACCGGCTGGCTGCGCGATCTGGCAGAGGTCTCCAGCGATCTCGAT
>SZPD01000397.1 GCA_030263515.1 Anaerolineae bacterium CFX9
TCCAGCAGGGAAAATTCGCCAACCAACTGCCCTGCTCCATACTGCCGAAGCGTCACTTCGCTGCGTTCGCCGTCCTTTTCGTCCTCTATGAAGATGCGTATCTGACCCGACCGAATCAGAAACATCGCGTCGCCCGGCTCGCCCTGACGAAACAATATCTCGCCTGCCGCCACCGTCCGGGGCTTCATGAACTTCGCCAGCGATTCGAGATCCGCCAGCTCGACATTGCGAAACAGGCTGAAACCCTTCAGTTCCTCAGCAATCGACATGGGCTTCCTCCATGATGTTCACTCATCCTGGCTCGCCGCGGGCTGCTGCGTCTGTAAGGTGTTTGCAAAACGCGCGAATGCCCGCGTCAGTGCGGTATTGATACTCTCATCCAGCGCTTCCGACGCGCCTTCAGGCTGGGAAGTCCCTGCATGCGCCTCGCCAGAAAGCTGGGCTACAGCGTCCTTCAGCGATGCGGTGCTGGAACGCAGTGCCTGCTTCAGCGCATCGGGATCAGCGCTGCCAGATGCTGCGGCAGGTTCAGGGCTTGCCGTCCCGCCCAACTGCGCCACCTGATCGTAGCGTCCCTGCGCGATCTCTGTGAACATCCGAACGCTGTTCTCGACTGTCGTCGTGGTGAAGCGGGCTTTTTCTGCAAGGACTTTGAGCACAGCCAGGATGACCTGCGGGCGGCTCTGGATAAACATGCGGAACATCTCGCGCTGGAGCACGAAGGTCACCAACGAGTCCGTCGCCCGTGCCCGCGCCGAGCGCGGCTGCCCGTCCAGCACCGCAAAGTCGCCGACCACACTGCCCGCAGTAAAGGTACGCAGCCTGTTCTCGCGAACAGAGTCGCCGGCCGCGCCGCGATCAACAGAATAAATGGTGATTCCGCCGCTCTCGATCAGGTACATCGCATCCCCGGCATCTCCCTGATCGAACAGCATTTCGCCGTCAGGATACGTCCGGGTCTCGACCGCGCGCGCCAGGTTTTCAAGATCGGCCAGCGAAACTTCACGGAAGATATCGATCCGGTGCAGCCGCTCAGCGATATCCTCAAGCTGCTCGGCAGTAAACGTCGAGGACAGCCCGGCGCTGCGCATAAACATGTCAAACGTGTGTACCATCGTCGGGTCAGAAGCGCCCATTTCCTGCTGAACCAGATTCCACAGGCTTTCATCCTCTGAGGGGAACAGACTTTTCATGAAAGTCATGACCGTGCGCCCCAGTTCCTTGCGGATCTGCTGAAACTCCGCCTGCCGCTCGGCGATCTCATCTTCCCAGGCTTTGCGCAGGCGTGGGCTGACGTTCGCGCCGCTGAGATTGTTGCGCAGGATGCCGATATTCGCCTGAGTGATCAGCAGGCGACGCATGAGCATGACGTTTTCTTCGCCCAACGAGTTCTGAAGATCGGCAAGCATCGACTCGATGCCGCTGCCGCCCAGGCGCTGAATTGCCATGCGCTCGCCGGCGGAAACGTCAGAACTTAAGCCAAGCGACTCGCCAAACCGCTTCTTCTCCGCGTTCAGCCCCTGCTGAATCAGCGCGCCGATGAACGCCGCCCCACCGACACCGAACGAGACCGCCAGCAGGAGCAGGATGATCTGCTGATCGATCGTGTTGACGATATTGTTATAGAGGACATGGACGGCGATGGCCACGATGATCCCGGCGATCGGCAGGAAAGTGGCGCTGCGTCCCGTCGCACGGCGCAGCCGACCGAGCGCAATCCCCATGAGGGCGCTCGCCATGGCATGCATCAATGAGGTGGAAAGCACGCGCGAGATCGCCAGCGAAAGTGCCGCATTGCCGCTGTTGGCGATGTAGAAGTAGTTTTCCATCACGGCAAAACCGATGCCGACACAGAAGCCGTAGATCGCTCCATCGACGAAATAGCGAAATTCAGGGCGGCGAATGAGATAGAGGAGCATCGCCGCCTTGAGGATTTCCTCGATGATCGGGGCGATCAGCCGGACGATCGCCTCATATCCCGCCTGTGAACTCAGCCCCGATTCTACGAGGGCACGCAGGGCAAAGTTATTGATCACGTAGGACAGACCAAAAGCGCCGAAAGCCCCCCAAAGGACGCAGGCGATCAGGGTTCTCATCCGCGTCGAGTTGAACAGATCGAGCTGGCGGATGATCCAGAGGGAAGCGATCGGGATGGCAAGTGCGATCAGATAGGCGATCAGCGTGGGAATATTGATCGGCATCGAGTCTCGCTTTCGGTCGTGACAGCCGTGTCTATCGGTATTGTATGACAAACATGCAGAAAATACCTCAATTCAGCCGGCTGAGGTATGGGCAGAAAACAGAGGATGGGTGTTCTAGCGCCGTCCGCGGAAGATGAAAATGCCGACGAAGACCAGCACTGCCGCCCCGACCAGCAGCACCGCGCCGATGAGCGCGCCAGCATCACCGACCACCGTGCCGCTCAGCGCTTCAGAACCCGGCGTAGGCGACCACAGCAAAAGCGTGACAAAGACCAGCACCAACGCCGCCGCCAGAGAGACCAGCCGCGCTGTGGGCGAGAGCAGCACCGAACGGCGCGAATGCCGCGAACGCTGCCGAAGCTGCCATTCCTGATCGAGACGCTGCGTCAGGCGAGCTGCAAAGGCATCGCTCACCTGCTGATCGCGCATCAGCCCATGCAAGCCCTTGATGATAGGTTCAAGTTCGCGCGCCTGCTCGGAATCCGCCGAGGCAGCGCCGCGCTCCATCAGCGCATCAGTCATTGCAGCCAGCTCGTCATCCAGTGGAGTCGGGTCGAGGTGTTTGGGATCCATCTCTGTCATAAGCCGCTCGACTCTTCCCCGATCTGATCGCGCATCGCCTGTATCGAGCGGCGGTAGAGCGATTTTACCGCTTCAAGCGATTGACCACGCATCTCGGCAATCTCCGCAAACGTCAGGCCATCGGCAAACCGCATGACAATGATTTCCTGATAATGCTCCGGCAGATTCTGAAGCGCCTTCTGCAGAACAAGCCGCTGATCTGCCGATTCATGGTCAGCCGTGGTCGGGATATCAATTTCGATCTCGCCATCGCTGTCCACTTCCATCGACGGATTGCGTCCCCCCCGACTGCGGCGCCGGTAGAAATCGGCGATCTGTCGGTTAACGATCGTATAGAGCCAGGTATTGAATCGAGAGCGCTGCTGAAAACCATCCAGAGAGCGTACCACAGCGATGAAGACTTCCTGGGTCACGTCTTCCACATCCTGCGGCGGGACTTTCGTGCGAACGCGGTTATATACCCGCTGCAGATAGCGGTTATATAGCGCGAAAAATGCTTCACGATCGCCCAACTGCGCCTTCTTTGCCAACTGTTCGTCGCTGGCATCAAACATGCTTCGACATTCCTTACGTTGTATGTCGTCAATTGTGGACGAAAGGTGCCGCACCTCATGAATTATGCCATCTGTAAAGACGCCATGCCAGCGAACGGTTCAGAGAATGGTCAGTAGGCAGGTGTTTTATTCGCCCGGCTGGAGAGCCGCTTCCCGCAGAGTTTGCAGCCGCTCCAGGTGCTGGTGAATACTTTTCTCGTCCGGGAAAAGCGCCAGCGCATGC
>SZPD01000398.1 GCA_030263515.1 Anaerolineae bacterium CFX9
ACAGGCGCGCGAGATGTTCCGCATCTTCACGGCGGTGTACGCCGCCCAGCCTACACCGACATATACCCTGCAGGACTCAGCGCAAGCCGTGATCGCCGCTGCGCAGCCCGACAGCTACGCCGCCCGCACGCTGCTGGAAAACCGCGCCAAAACCGCAGCGCTCATCCTGCACGACGTCGGCAGCAAAGATGAACGCAAGGATTGGGTCGAAGACTTCAAGGCTGGCAAGATCGACCTGCTGTTTGTCTACAACATGCTGCTCACGGGGTTCGACGCCAAGCGCCTCAAAAAACTCTACCTCGGCCGCATCATCAAAGCGCACAACCTCTTGCAGGCGCTCACCCGCGTCAACCGCACCTATAAGGATTTCCGCTACGGCTATGTGGTCGACTTTGCCGACATCCGCAAGGAATTCGACAAAACCAACAAAGACTACTTCGACGAGCTGCAATCCGAGCTGGGCGACGAAATCGAGCACTACTCCAATCTGTTCAAATCCAGTGAGGAGATCACGCAAGAAATCGAAGCCATCAAGGACATCTTGTTCAGCTTCAACATTGAAAACGCCGAAGAGTTTTCTAAGCAGCTCAGCCAGATACAAGACCGCGCCACAGTGCTGACGCTCAAAAAAGCACTGGGCGACGCCCGCAACCTCTACAACCTGATCCGCCTGCAAGGCGATTACGCGCAGTTGCAGCAGCTCGATTTCCACAAGCTCGGCCAGCTCTACCGCGAAACCTGCAACCACCTCGACCTGCTCAACCTCAAAGACAGCATCGAATCCGCCACCGACACCAGTCAGCTGCTTAACGTTGCGCTGGAAGAGGTGATCTTCAAATTCGCCAAAATCCGCGAAGAAGAACTGGTGCTGGCCGACCAGCTGAAAAACACCTTGCGCCAGACGCGCGAAGCCTTGGCCGACAACTTCGACCAGCAAGACCCCAAATTCATCACCCTGCGCGAAGAACTCGAACGCCTGTTCAAGAAAAAGAAACTCAGCGAAGTGAGCCAGGAAGAGATGACCGCCAACATCGGCGCACTCAATGCCATTCACGACAAAGTGAAAGAGCTGAACCGCCAGAACAACCAGCTGCGCGCTAAATACAAAGGCGATGCCAAATACACCCGCATCCACAAACGCTTGCAAGAGCGCGGCCCGCTCACCACCGAGGGCACGCAGACCGAACGCAAATTGTTCGAAGCGCTGGTCGGCGTCAAAGCGCAGGCCGATGAACAGGTGCTGCAAAACACCCAGCTGCTGAACAACGAAAGCTATTTCGAACGGATGATGCAGCCCATTGTGATTGGCGAGTTCTACACCCGCCAGCACATCAAACTCACCCCCGATGCCACCCGCAGCATCAACCAGTTGGTGGTGGCCGAATACATGAATGAATTTAGCGCCGGTGCCCGCATGGGCGCTGGCCGCAGTACCGGAGCATAGCCTTGGTAACCCAACACTTTGAACAACGCACCCGCGAACTGATCGACAGCCTCAAAGCCATTTGCGCCGCCTATGGCCTCGGCAACGATGGCAACGAATTTAAGATTATTACCCAAGTTTTTCTCTACAAATTTCTCAATGACAAATTTGCCTTTGAGGCCAAAAAAATCCGGCCCGAACTGGCCACAGCCGAGAGCTGGGAAGCCGCCATTGCGGCGATGAGTGCTGATGATGTGGAGATGCTGCACATGCAGATGGGGCCAGACACCGCCCGCCTGAAACCCGAGCATTTCATCGCCCACCTGTTTGGCCGCCAGAACGCACCGGAATTCGCCAAGCTGTTTGACGACACCCTGCGCGACATCGCCATTACCAACAACGACATCTTCGCGGTTAAAACCGATGGCGGCGCCAAGATCACCCTGTTTGATCGCGTTAGCGAATTCATCACCGACCCCTCCAAGCGCGACGCCTTTTGCCGCGCCATCATCAACAAGCTGGGTGATTTCAGCTTCGAGCGCATCTTCAACGAGAAATACGACTTCTACGCCGCGCTGTTTGAATACCTGATCAAGGACTACAACAAAGACAGCGGCGGCAAATACGCCGAGTACTACACCCCGCACGCCGTGGCCAAAATCATGGCGGCTATTCTGGTGCCCGAAGCCGTGCGCGGCAAAATTAATAACGTCAGTTGTTACGATCCCTCAGCCGGTTCCGGCACGCTCTTGATGAACATTGCCCACGCCATTGGCGAGCAGCGCTGCAGCATCTATTCGCAGGACATTTCGCAAAAATCCTCCAGCCTGCTGCGCCTGAATCTGATCCTGAATAACCTGGTGCACTCCATCCCCAACATCATTCAGGGCAACACCATGCTCCATCCCTATCACCGGGACGGCAAAGCGCTGAAGAAGTTTGACTACATCGTCAGCAATCCACCGTTCAAGATGGATTTCTCTGATTTTCGCAACGAGCTGGACACTAAGGAGCGCCACGAGCGCTTCTTTGCGGGGGTGCCAAATATTCCGAAGCAGGCCGTGGACAAAATGGCCATTTACCAGCTGTTTTTGCAGCACATCATTTATTCGCTCAAACCCGGTGGCAAGGCAGCCGTGGTCGTGCCCACCGGCTTTATCACCGCGCAAAGCGGCATCGACAAAGGCATCCGCCAACATCTGGTGGACAACAAAATGCTGGCCGGCGTGGTCTCCATGCCCAGCAATATCTTCGCCACTACCGGCACCAATGTGTCCATCCTGTTTATCGACGCCAGCAACAAGGCCGACGTGGTGCTGATTGACGCCTCCGGCCTCGGCACCAAGGTGAAAGACGGCAAGAACCAGAAAACCTTGCTTTCAACGGAAGAAGAAGATCGCATCACCGCCACCTTCAACGCCAAGCAGGCAGTGGAGGATTTCTCAGTGGTGGTCAGCTACGCCGACATCGCCGCCAAAAATTATTCTTTGAGCGCCGGTCAGTATTTTGAGGTCAAGATCGAATACAGCGACCTGACCCCGGCGCAGTTTGCAGAGAAGCTGCAAGGCTTTAGCGATCGGCTGGATGGCTTGTTCAAAGAATCGGCGGGGCTGGAGCAGGAAATCAAAAAACAGTTGGCGGGGTTGCGCTATGAATAAAGAAATTGCCCCCATTCCTGCGTATCAGAATTTACTGCAAAACATCGGGCAGGCACTCCACAGCGCGCGACAACAGGCGGCCCAAACCGTCAACACTCTGCTGGTGCAAACCTATTGGCACATCGGCCAGAATATTGTGGAGTTTGAGCAAGGTGGCAACGAAAAGGCCGACTACGGTAGCGGCCTGCTGGAGCGCCTGTCAAAAGACCTGAGCAGCTTGCATGGCAGGGGGTTCAGCCGGTCCAATGTGTTTTACATGCGCAAGCTGTATCTGAATTTTCCAAATAGTGAGACGCTGTCTCACAAATTGACTTGGAGCCACTATTTCGAAATTCTGAAGGCTGACGAACCCTTGGAAATCAGCTTTTACACCCATCAAACCGCGCGCGAGGGTTGGAGCGTGCGCGAGCTCAAACGCCAGATGAAAAGCATGCTGTTTCATCGCCTGGCCTTGAGCCACGACAAAGAAGGCGTG
>SZPD01000399.1 GCA_030263515.1 Anaerolineae bacterium CFX9
TCTTTCTGCTCACCACGGATGAACAGGATGACGATCGCCGCCGCGATGGGGATGAAGATGATCAGGCTGAGTACAGGGAAAGATGCTTGTACCATAGTCGCTTACGCCCCCATCATGCGCGTGACTGTCGCGTTGATGACCGACAAAATCCAGTTCGGCGCGAGGCCCGTAATGAGCATCAGCACCATCAGCGGCGCAATCGCCACGAACTCGCGCAGGTCAATTTCGAGTTTGTAGTCTTTCCAGTGCAGATTGAACGGCCCGTGCAGCACGGCGCGGATCCCCTTGAGGATGTACCCCCCGGTGAACAGCAGACCGATCATGGCGATGGCGGTCAGCCCGGTGAAGACGGGCCACGACCCCCGAACGACCAGAAACTCGCTGACGAACCCGTTCAGACCCGGCAAGCCGAGGCTCGCCATACTGGTAAAGATGAAGATGCCGCCGTAAATCGGCGCGCGCACCCACAAACCGCCATATTGTGTCATGTCACGGGTGTGCGTTTTGTGATAGATCGCGCCTGCAAGGAGGAACATGCCTGCTGACGACAAGCCGTGATTGAACATCTGGAGGACTGCGCCGTTCATCGCCATGATCGCGTCCTGCGTCTGTGCAGACGCGCCGCGCACATACTGCTCGCCATAGACCAGCGCCGCCACTGCCAGACCGATCGCCACAAACCCCATGTGATTGACCGAGCTGTAGGCGACCAGGCGCTTGATGTCCGTCTGCCCGAAGGCGGCAAACGCGCCCAGGACGATCCCCAGCACCGCCAGCACGGCAAAGATCACGGCGAAATTGGTAGTGAAGCCGAGGAAACTGATATCCGCTACCCAGACATCCGGGAAGAGCGGAATGACCAGGCGCAGAAAACCATACGCGCCGAGCTTGAGCATGACACCCGCCAGCAGCATCGAGCCTGCCGTCGGTGCTTCCGAGTGGGCATCTGGCAGCCATGTATGGAAGGGCCAGACCGGAACCTTGATGCAGAAGGCGACAAAGAAGCCCAGGAATGCCAGCGCCTTGACGGTGTTGACATCGATGCCGAGGAAGACGCCGCCCTCGCCCGCGAACGCCGGCCAGACCTGCGTCAGCGTCGGGATATCGAACGTGCCCGCCGTGAAGCCGATCAACTGCGTCGCCAGCAGCATCCCCAGCGAACCGCCGAGCGAGTAGATGAAGAACTTATTGGAAGCGTACTTGCGGTTGGGGCCGCCCCACTGGTTGATGATGAAGTACATCGGAACCAGCGAAAGTTCGTAGAAAAGGAAGAAGACCATCAGATCGAGGGCGACGAATGTGCCCATCAGACCGGTCTCGAAGAAAAGCAGCAGCGCCATGTGAACGTTGACGCGCTCGTCGATCTCAAAGCTGATCAGGATTGCCAGCGGCGTCAGCAAGCCGGTGAGCAGCACCATCGAGGCACTCACGCCGTCAATGCCGATATGCCAGGACGCGCCCAGCAGTTCAAACCACGGAACCTGAAGCACGAACTGATAATCGGGCACGGTGCTGTTATAGGCGAAGAAGACCGCCGTGCTCACACCGCCGATGAATGTTGCAATCCCCAGCGCCACCCAGCGTGCCAGCGCTTTGCTCTGCGGCAGGAGCAGCACCACCAGCGCGCCAAGCGCCGGCGCGAACACGAGGAATGATAGAACGTCTATCCCGACCAAATACATAAGCTCACCCCGGCCTTTTTACTGTGCCGCCTGCAAAGCGCCCGTCGAAAGGGCGAAGATGATACCGATCACCAGCGCCGCGATCGCAATCAGCAGCATGTACTGCTGAACGCGCCCGGACTGGAAGCGCTTCGACCACACGCCGAAGCGCGCGATCAGCTCAGGAATGCCATCACCCACCCCGTCGATCAACCACAGGTTGATATTCTTGATCAGATCGCCGATGAAGGTCGAGACGCGGCCGAGCAGATGCAGCGTGCCGTCGATCACACCCTTGTCGATGAACTCGTAGGCGACATGTTTCGAGAACCACTGCGATGGGCGAACGAAGACACGCTCGTAAAGCTCATCGAAGTAGTATTTGTTCCTGAGGGTGGTGTGGATCGTTGTCCCCAGAATGCGCACCAGCGGATCTTCCTCACCCGCGGCGAGCGGCTTGCGCCAGTACATCAGCCAGCCGAGCGCCAGCCCGCCGAGCGCCACAGCGAACGAGACGAACACCGGGAAGATGTTGAAACGGATCGTCGAGGGTTCATGCAGCAGCGTCGGACCGACGAAGTGATGGAACGGGTTGTAATCTGGCGAGAAGATCGCGCCGAAGATGGGGAAATCCGGATGAACGCCGACGTACCCGGCGAAGATGGCGAAGAAAGCCAGGATGATGAGCGGCAGCGTCATCGTCGCGCTGACGATTCCACTGCCGAGGCTGGCGTGCCTGGCAGCTTCGGTACGCGGTTCACCCCAGAAGGTCAGACCGAGCTGACGCATGGTGTAGAAGGCGGTCAGGAAAGCCGCCAGCGCCAGGCAGATGAACACCAGCGCATGAGGGCCATAGCCGTAACCCACGCCGTACCAGGCATCGGCAAGGATTTCATCCTTCGACCAGAAGCCCGCCGTGAACAGCGGGAAGCCCGCCAGCGAGAGACCGCCGATCAGGAAGGTGATGAAGGTGACGGGCATCTTTTTGCGCAGACCGCCCATGTTCATCATGTCCTGCGGGTCAAAGTGCGGCGCATGCTGAGCGTCTGCATGTCCGTGAGCGTCGTCGTGCTGTCCATGATCGTCATGGGCGTGCGCGTGCCCGGCATCGAGGGCGTGCTGCTCATCATGCCCGTGAGCATCGTCGTGCCCGTGAGCATGCGCGTGGACGTGATGCTCGCCATGCTCCATGCCATGAATGACCGCGCCGGATGCCATGAACAGCAGCGCCTTGAAGAAGGCATGCGTGATCAGATGGAACGCCGCCGCCACATACGCGCCGATGCCCAGCGCCGCCATCATGAAGCCGAGCTGTGAGATCGTCGAGTATGCCAGCACGCGCTTCACGTCGTTCTGAGCGACGGCGATCGTGGCGGCAAACAGCGCCGTGAACGCGCCGGCGACCGCCATGAGCAGCGTTGGCGCTGTGAAGAGTCCGTCATGCGGGTTGCCGCCTGCTTCCAGCAGCGGGAACATGCGGATGATGGCATAGATACCTGCCGAGACCATTGCAGCGGCATGGATCATCGCGCTGACGGGTGTCGGACCTTCCATCGCATCTGGCAGCCAGACGTGCAGCGGGAACTGTGCCGATTTGCCGATTGTGCCGATGACGAGGAAGATACCGATCAGCCCCGCGGCGCTCAGACCGGGGATGAGCAGCGCCGGCGCAGCAGCCAGCGCATCCAGCACGTCCTGATTGTAGAGGATCTCGCGGAAGCTCAGCGTGCCGGTACTGGCGTACAGATATGCAATACCGAGCAGCATGATCACGTCGGCGACGCGCGTGGTCGTGAACGCCTTAATGGCGGCTTTGTAGGCACTCGGTTTCTCGAACCAGAAGCCGATCAACATGTACGCGCACAGACCCATGACTTCCCAGCCGACGAAC
>SZPD01000400.1 GCA_030263515.1 Anaerolineae bacterium CFX9
ACAGGCGCGCGAGATGTTCCGCATCTTCACGGCGGTGTACGCCGCCCAGCCTACACCGACATATACCCTGCAGGACTCAGCGCAAGCCGTGATCGCCGCCGCGCAGCCCGACAGCTACGCCGCCCGCACCCTGCTGGCAAACCGCACCAAAACCGCCGCGCTGATCCTGCACAATGTCGGCAGCAAGGACGAACGTAAAGACTGGGTGGAAGACTTCAAGGCCGGCAAGATCGACCTGCTGTTTGTCTACAACATGCTGCTTACCGGCTTTGATGCCAAGCGCCTGAAAAAGCTCTACCTCGGCCGCATCATCAAGGCGCACAACCTGCTGCAGGCGCTCACCCGCATCAACCGCACCTACAAGGATTTCCGCTACGGCTACGTGGTCGACTTTGCCGACATTCGCAAAGAGTTCGACAAAACCAACAAAGACTACTTCGACGAGCTGCAATCCGAGCTGGGCGACGAGATAGAGCACTACTCCAACCTGTTCAAATCCAGTGAGGAGATCACGCAAGAAATCGAAGCCATCAAGGACATCCTGTTCAGCTTCAACGTTGAAAACGCCGAAGAGTTTTCTAAGCAGCTCAGCCAGATTCAAGACCGCGCCACAGTGCTGACGCTCAAAAAAGCACTGGGCGACGCCCGCAACCTCTACAACCTGATCCGCCTGCAAGGCGACTATGCGCAGTTGCAGCAGCTCGATTTCCACAAGCTCGGCCAGCTCTACCGCGAAACCTGCAACCACCTCGACCTGCTCAACCTCAAAGACAGCATCGAATCGGCCACCGACACCAGCCAACTGCTTAACGTTGCGCTGGAAGATGTGATCTTCAAATTCGCCAAAATCAGGGAAGAAGAGCTGGTACTGGCCGATAAGCTGAAAAACACCCTGCGCCAAACACGCGAAGCGCTGGCCGATAACTTCGACCAGCAAGACCCCAAATTCATCACCCTGCGCGAAGAGCTGGAACGCCTGTTCAAGAAAAAGAAACTCAGCGAAGTCAGTCAGGAAGAGATGACGGCCAATATCGGCGCCCTCAATGCTATACACGACAAGGTCAAAGAGCTGAATCGCCAAAACAAGCAGCTGCGCGCTAAGTATCGAGGCGATGCCAAATACACGCGCATTCATAAGCGCCTGCAAGAAAAAGGCGGCCTTACACAGACCGAGCGCAAACTGTTCGAAGCGCTGCTTGGTGTCAAAGCACAGGCCGACGAACAGGTGCTGCAAAACACCCAGCTGCTGAATAACGAAAGTTACTTCGAACGCATGATGCAGCCCATCGTGATCGGCGAGTTCTACACCCGCCAGCACATCAAGCTCACCCCCGACGCCACCCGCAGCATCAACCAGCTGGTGGTGGCCGAATACATGAATGAATTTAGCGCCGGTGCCCGCATGGGTGCTGGCCGCAGCACCGGAGCACAACCGTGGTAACCCAACACTTTGAACAACGCACCCGCGAACTGATCGACAGCCTCAAAGCCATTTGCGCCGCCTATGGACTCGGCAACGATGGCAATGAATTCAAGATCATCACCCAGGTCTTTCTCTACAAATTCCTCAACGACAAGTTCGCCTTTGAGGCCAAGAAAATCCGGCCAGCGCTTGCCCAGGCCGAGAGCTGGGAAGCCACCATTGCGGCCATGAGCGCCGACGATGTGGACATGCTACAAATGCAGATGGGGCCGGACACCGCCCGTCTGAAACCCGAGCATTTCATCGCCCACTTGTTTGGTCGTCAGAACGCGCCGGAATTCGCCAAACTGTTCGACGACACCCTGCGCGACATTGCGATTACCAACAACGACATCTTCGCCGTCAAAACCGATGGCGGTGCCAAGATCACCCTGTTTGACCGGGTCAGCGAATTCATCACCGACCCTTCCAAGCGCGACGCCTTTTGCCGCGCCATCATCAACAAACTGGGCGATTTCAGCTTTGAGCGCATCTTCAACGAGAAATACGACTTTTACGCCGCCCTGTTTGAATACCTGATCAAGGATTACAACAAAGACAGCGGCGGCAAATACGCCGAGTACTACACCCCGCATGCCGTGGCCAAAATCATGGCGGCTATTCTGGTGCCCGAAGCCGTGCGCGGCAAAGTCAATAACGTCAGCTGCTACGACCCCTCAGCCGGTTCCGGCACGCTGCTGATGAACATCGCCCACGCCATTGGCGAACAGCGCTGCAGCATCTATTCGCAGGATATTTCGCAAAAATCATCCAGCCTCTTGCGCCTAAACCTGATCCTGAACAACCTGGTGCATTCCATCCCCAACATCATTCAGGGCAACACCATGCTGCACCCGTACCACCGGGACGGCCAAGTACTGAAAAAATTTGATTACATCGTCAGCAATCCACCGTTCAAGATGGATTTCAGCGATTTCCGCAACGAGCTGGACAGCAAGGAGCATCAGGAACGCTTCTTCGCCGGGGTGCCGAACACGCCTAAGCAGGCCGTGGACAAAATGGCCATCTACCAGCTGTTTTTGCAGCACATCATCCATTCGCTCAAGCCCGGCGGCAAAGCGGCCGTGGTAGTTCCCACCGGCTTTATCACCGTGCAAAGCGGCATCGACAAGGGCATCCGTCAGCATCTGGTGGATAACAAAATGCTGGCGGGCGTGGTCTCCATGCCCAGCAATATTTTTGCCACCACCGGCACCAATGTGTCCATTCTGTTTATTGATGCCAGCAACAAAGCCGATGTGGTGCTGATTGATGCCTCTAACCTTGGCACCAAAGTGAAAGAAGGGAAAAATCAAAAAACGCTGCTCTCAACGGCAGAAGAAGACCGCATCACCGCCACCTTCAATGCCAAACAGGCGGAGGAAGATTTCTCGGTAGTGGTGAGCTATGCTGACATCGCCGCCAAAAATTACTCTTTAAGCGCTGGGCAATATTTTGAGGTGAAGATCGAATACAGCGATCTGACACCGGAGCAGTTTGCAGAGAAACTGCAAGGCTTTACCGATAGGCTGGATGCGCTGTTCACCGAATCGGCGGGGCTGGAACAAGAGATCAAAAAGCAGTTGGCGGGATTGAAATATGAGTAAAGAGATCACCTCCCCCGCAGCCTACCAAGGCTTGCTGCAGCAAATTGGGCAAGCCCTTCATACTGCACGGCAACAGGCAGCTCAAACCGTCAACACCCTGCTGGTGCGAACCTATTGGCACATCGGTCAGCATATTGTGGAGTTTGAACAAGGCGGCAATGAAAAGGCCGACTACGGCAGCGGCCTGCTGGAGCGCCTGTCAAAAGACCTGAGTAGCTTGCATGGCAGGGGTTTCAGCCGCTCCAATGTGTTTTACATGCGCAAGCTGTATTTGAGCTTTCCAAATAGTGAGACGCTGTCTCACCAATTGACCTGGAGCCACTATTTCGAAATTCTGAAAGCTGACGACCCCTTGGAAGTCGGCTTTTACACCCAGCAAACCGCGCGCGAGGGTTGGAGCGTGCGCGAGCTCAAACGCCAGATGAAAAGCATGCTGTTTCATCGCCTGGCCTTGAGCCACGACAAAGAAGGCGTG
>SZPD01000401.1 GCA_030263515.1 Anaerolineae bacterium CFX9
GTGCTGCGCTCGTCCGTCGGGCAGATGATCCTGATTCTGGTGATCGTGATCATCGTCGCCGGGCATGTCGTGTGGCTGATCGAGCGGGGACGGGACAATGAATTCTCGCGCAGTTACATACCGGGCATCTGGGAAGGCATCTGGTGGGCGGCAGTGACGGTCGTCACCGTAGGCTATGGCGACAAAACACCCAAAAGCGCATTGGGAAGGCTGATAGCGATCCTGTGGATGTTCTTCGGCGTCGTGCTGATCGCCCAGTTTACCGCAGTGATCACGACCGATTTCACCCTCTCTGAACTGCGCGGCTCGATCCAAAGCCCGAATGATCTGTATGGCAAGCGCGTCGCCACCGTTCAGGGCAGCACCGCGGATGAGTATCTGACCGGACGGCGGATCGCGGCGCAGCGCTTCACCGCCATCGACGAAGCCTACGCGCTGCTGGAAAATGGCGCGATCGATGCCATCGTCTATGATGCGCCGGTCCTGCTCTATCACGAGGCCAACGCCGGGCGTGGGCGTGTGCAGGTGACGGGCACACCCTTCGACCTGGAATTTTACGGTATCGCCATGCCGGCAGGTTCCCCTGACCGTGAGCGGGTCAACGCGGCGCTGCTTTCGATATACGAAGACGGATTTTACAGCGATCTATACAGCCGCTGGTTCAGCGCGTCGGATTAGCTGGTGGGCGATGCCATACAGCCTCAGAATCGGCAGCAGCAGCAGCGATGATGCCATCAGCGCATAGCGGACGCCAAACGTATTGCCGATCGCGCCGACACCGGGCCCCCCGGCGATCTGACCAATGGCATCAGTCTGAGAGATCATGGACAGCACGGTAGCGCGCACCTCAGAGTCGATCTGCGCGTTCGACCATGCATCGAAGATCGGCCCCTGCAGTCCGCGGAAAAGCTGCGCCGTCCAGTATGCCACCAGCGCCAGCACAAAGTTCCCTGCCAGCGCAAAGATCAACATACCGCTGAACTGCACCAGATTAAAAGCCCACAACACCCGTACCGTGCTGGCATGATCAGTACTTCGGACGCGCCGGCGCGTCACCTCAGTGAACAGAGCATGAAGGATCATCCCGCCGATCCCAAAAATCCCCCACCAGACCGGCGTCGGGATACTCTGGCTGAAGGGCAGCCCGATATTATCAAGAAAGTGCTTCGTCCAAAGCCGATCCAGCCCTTCGCTGTAAAGCCCCGTGATGAAAACGATGCCCGCGATCACGACCAGCAGACGACGACCGCGCACCATCCGCAGTCCATCGCTGAACTGCCGGGTCATGTGCCGCCAGTTCTCACGCTCTGCTTTCGGCGTCGGCTTGAAGTTTCGCTCCGGCATGATCAATGCCAGGGCAAGCGCAAGCGTGATCAGCCCTGCGCCACCCAGCAGGATCGGCAGATTGATTTGCAGCACTGCCAGGCATACCCCTGTAAGAATGCCGATGATGCCCGCAATCGAACCGAGCTGCGATGAGCGCATGAAAGCGCCTGCCATACGCTGTTCGTCGTTCACCTCATCCACCATCCACGCCTGGAGCGCGCCGCTGGTAAACGTGTAGCCCAACCCCCAGATCACCTGACCGAGCAGAATGTTGACAAAAACAGGCTGTGAGCCCTCGACGATGAAGCCCATACCCATGATCGCATAGCCGACAATGACCGACAGACGCCGGCTGTAGACATCGGCAACAATGCCTGTCGGGACTTCAAAGATCAGGATCGAGACTTCAAGCGCAGTTCCCACCAGCACCAGTTGCAGCGGCGTGAGCTGCGCCGTATCGGCGTGATAGATCAGATTGATCGTGAAGATCATGCCCAGACAGAGGCTGACAAGAAAATTGATGAAAAGGAAAATGCGGTACGGATCGGTGAGAGCGCGCTGCTGGGTCAATCCCTGATCATCCTGTGTGAGGCAGAAAGTCTGTGGGATACCTTAGCATCCTTTATAAAAGGTCGTCAAGAGGTCAAAACGGACATGCGCCTCATTCACGAGCGATCCCGCTCTCAGGGTTTACACAATTTCGGTTAATGGTCAGCTTTTGACCTGCTCACTCCCCACTCAGAGTCGTCGTCTAAGGTTACGACTGTTGGTCGTTGGCAGTGATTTACTGTGACCAGTGGTGTGTATTTAATGTAATTCGAGTGTGTTTCAATGGAGAGAAGCGACATGAAGAAGACGTTCGTTCTGCTGTTCACCGTGATCGCGGCGCTCGCGCTGGCGATTACCCCCGCCTTCGGTCAGGATGATCCCGGCACGATTGCGGATATCGTCGTCGCGTCCGCCTCGGCAGAGACGCCGGAATTTGCGACCCTGCTCGCCGCGGTGAGCGCTGCTGATCCCGCTGTCCTTGAAGCGCTCAGCAACCCTGAAGCCAGCCTGACCGTCTTCGCCCCGACGGATGCCGCTTTTGCCGCGCTTGCTGAAGCCCTCGGTGCAGATGCCTTTGCCGCTGTCCTGGCGGACCCGGCTGCGCTGACGGATATCCTGCTCTTCCACGTCGTTGAGGGCAATGTCATGGCGGCCGATGTCGCCGGTCTGTTCAGCGACACGGTGACCCGCGCCAGCGTGCCGTCTCTGAACGGTCAGTACATCGATCTGACCCTCGACATGGGCAACATTTACGTCAATGGCGCTAACCTGATCGCCACGGATGTGATGGCGAGCAACGGCGTCATCCATGTCATCGATGCCGTCATCCTGCCGGAAACCCGCACGATCGCCGAGCTGGTGGTTGAACTGGCGGGTTCGGAAGCGCCTGAGTTCTCGACTCTGCTGGCTGCCGTCAGCGCCGCTGATCCCGCCGTCCTGGAAGCGCTCAGCAACCCGGATGCCGAACTGACCGTCTTCGCCCCGACAGACGCTGCTTTCGCTGCGCTGGCTGAAGCCCTCGGCGAGGAAGCGTTCAACGGCGTGCTGGCGGATACCGCCGCGCTCTCGAACATCCTGCTCTATCACGTCGTCCCCGGTCTGGTCTACAGCAGTGACCTGGTGGCTGAGCTGACGATGGGCGCGATGGAAGGCATGGAGCAGCCGGCGTGGCTGGCTTCGTACAACGAGGACGGCTCGATCAGTGTGACGACCGCGGCCGGAGCAACCGCCACGATCTCGGTTCGTGAAGAGGGCGTGTTCATCAATGATGCGCAGATCGTGCTGACGGATGTCGATGCGGTCAACGGCGTCATCCACGTCATCAGCGCGGTCATCCTGCCGCCGTCTGAATAGGAATATCACCTCTCTGTTTATCCTATCGCCGCACAGGCGACCATAACGACAAAACTCCCGCGGTTCGGGTTACGAGGCGGGAGTTTTGCTTTGCTGTACGGTACGGTACGTAAATTAAAGTTACAGGCTCGGCGTCGGCACGGGCGTGTTGGTCGGGCGCGCTGTGGCGGGGGCCGGCGTCGGCGGATCAGCGGTGACGCCTAACCCTGCCAGCAGGGTGAACAGCTCGATCAGTTCTGGCGGAATGCGCCCATCCTCAGCGTAAATCGTCCGGCTGCCAAGATTGCCGTTCACCGTGAGCGAATAGCTGAACAC
>SZPD01000402.1 GCA_030263515.1 Anaerolineae bacterium CFX9
AGCTTTCCGCGGTGGCACGGAAGAGCGCTTCACGGCCATTGTCGACCGTGGAGACGATATGACCCGCCTGCGTCAGTCCGCGCTGGATGAAGTTCAGCGTTTCCTTATGATCATCGGCAACAAGAACTTTCATGGCACTCATAATAATACTATGATCCGGTTATTTTACCTGTCCTGATGGCGGTTTCCATCCGCCACCCAGTGCCCGGAACAGAGCGATCTGGATCTGGGCGATCTGCAGATCCGAGGCAGTATTCAATGTGGCAATGTCAGTTCGGGTACGCTCGGCGTCGAGCACCAGCAGGTAGCTGTCGGCACCGAGACGGAAGCGCGCTTGTGCGCGGCGAACAGCCTTCTCACTTTCAATGAGTGCAGACATGAGTTCAGCACGGCGTACCTGTTCGGCCCGATAATCCGCGAGCGCAGTTTCAACCTCGCGCAGTGCACGCAGGATGACTGCATCCCAAGTCGCAAGCGCTGCTGCTTCCTGCCCTTTAGCCGCAGCGATTCTCGCACGTATAGCGCTCCGATTGGGGAAGGACCAGGTGATAAGTGGCGTCAGAATAGCATCGAACCTGCCAGCGATCAGGCCGAGAGAACTACCCAGCGAAATTTTCGGATAAAGATCCGCGTGAGCGACATCGATCCGGGCAGTCGCAGCGATGACGCGCTGCTCCGCCTCGCGGATATCCGGGCGGCGGGCGAGAAGGGTGGCTCCATCGCCAACAGGAAGAGGCACTTCGATCTTCGGGATGCTGTGGCAAGAGAGGTGCCATCCATCCGTTGCTGACGGTGGAAGGCCTTCGAGAGTTGCAAGCCTGAACAGGGCTCGTCGGCGATCTGCTTCCAGTGGGGCGAGATTTGCCTTGGCGCGCTTCAGCGTCGTCTGGGCCTGGGCGACTTCCAGTGGTGAGACTTCGCCTTCCTGAAACTGCTGGTCGATTAGCTGGAGGCTGTGTTCATGCGCGCGCACCAGAGATTCGGTCAGCGCGCGGGTTTGCACCGCGCCGCAATAGTCGACATAGGCTGCTACGGTGTCGCCGACGACCGCGATCCGTGCGGCATCCACCAGTGCAGCGGATGCTGTGGCATCGGCGCGAGCGGCACGGACACCGCTGCTCAATCGCCCGAACAGGTCGATTTCATAGGCAACCGTTGCCCCCAGTTCGTAGCTTGTCTTTGGAATCGACGAGGTACTGGGTTGCTTGTCCGCCCGATCAGGGCCTGCACCACTCTCGATGACGGTTGCCGGTAGTCGGACTGCGTCGGCCTGTCGGACCATTGCACGAGCTGTTTCGAGATTGGCGATGGCGATATGCAGATCGGCATTGGCGGCGAGCGCCCGCTCGACATGGGCATCGAGCTCAGTATCGTCAAAGAGATGCCACCATTGGGCGGGCAGTGCCGTGGCCACTACACCCGGTGCGTGTGCCTCGATAAACTCCATCTGGGCCGCGGGAAGAGAGGATGGCGTGCGCACTTCGCTGATGGTGCCGCAAGCCGTGAGCGAGGTGAAGGCAACCAGGCTGAATAAGGATGTCCTGATCATGCGGTCACCGTGGTGGCTGGAGTTTCAGGTTGCGGGGGTATTTGAGGTCCCCTGGCGAAGCGCAGATAAAGGGCGGGCATCAGCAGCAGGTTGAGGGCGGTCGAGCTGATCAGGCCGCCCAGGATGACCAGCGCCATCGGATGTTCGATCTCGTGACCCGGCACATCGCCGCGCACGACCAGCGGCAGCAGCGCAAGGGCGGCACAGGATGCGGTCATCAGGATCGGAATCAACCGTTCTTCGGCGCCACGCAAGACCAGTGCGCGTCCGAACATTTCGCCTTCCTTTTCTTCCAGATGGCGGAAATGGCTGATCATCATGATGGCGTTGCGGGCAGTGATGCCGAGGACGGTTACGAATCCGACCAGCGCGCCGAGCGACATGACGCTGCCCGAGAGCGCGACCGCGATTACACCACCGACCAGCGCAAAAGGCAGGCTGAGCGCGATCAGCCCTGTGAGGCGCAGCGAGCGGAATTCGAGCCAGACCAGCAGCAGGATGCCTGCAAGACACAGCAGTCCGAGCATCAGAAGCTGGCGTTGCGATTGCTGGAGTGCGGCATATTCACCCAGAAATTCGGGATAATAGCCGCTGGCAAACTTCATCTGGCGCACGCGAGTTTCGACAGCCGTCGCCACTGCACCGAGGTCGGAACCGGAGATGTTCATCGTGATATCGATGCGCCGCGAGCCGTTCTCGCGCTTGATCTCGTTGGCCGCGGGCATGATGCGGATATCCGTGACCTCGCCGAGCCGGATCTGCGCACCGCCGGTAGCGGCTCCTTGTACTGTCGTGCCTGCGGCCGGTGCCTCGATCATCAGGTTGCGCAGCGCATGAAGATCGCCGCGTACATCCTCGGTTCCCCAGACCGTGACATCGAGGCTGCGCTGGTCGCGATAAGTCTCGCCGACCTTCACACCCTGGATCAGCGTTGCCGCGGCCCGGCGAACTTCACCTGTGGTCAGCCCATAAGCGGCAAGAGCTTCGGGTTTGGGCTTGATCTGGATCTGGGGGATGAGGCTCTGCATCTCGACTTTGAGATCCGTGACGCCGGGCACATCGGCGATCGCCGTTTTCACTTGCTCGGCTATCGCGCGGAGCTGATCGATCTCCGGCCCGTAAACGCGCACCACGATCGTGGCCCCTGCTCCTGTCAGGACTTCCTTGATCCGCTCGCGCAGATAGGTGAGCACGTCGCGCTGGAGGCCGGGATAACCGTCGATCACCTCCTGAATCTTCGCGACGCTCGCATCATAGTCTGCGCTGTCGTCGAGACTGATCCAGAGCTCGGTGAAGTTGGGGCCATAGACTTCATCGCCTGCCTCGGCGCGGCCGATGTGCGCCCCGAAATTGCGCACTCCTGGAATGGCCCGCAGTTCCTTGCTGGCGCGGATCGTTACCCGATCCATTGCCTCGATCGAGGTACCGGGCTTTTCGACGAAGTGCATCAGGAAGTCAGTTTCGCGGAAGTTCGGCAGGAACTGATCCTTGAAGCTCAAATAACCGATGCTGGCGACTGTCAGGCCGGCCACAATCGTCACCACAGCGAGTTTTGGCCGTTCGATGAGCCGGGGCAGGACAGGGCGATATCGCGCTTTGAGGAAACGGACGAAACCCGTGTCTTCGTGCCGGATACCATCGTGTGGCATCAACAGCAGGCAGAGCGCCGGTGTTACTGTCAGCGCGATGAGAAGTGAGCTGCCGATCGACAGCACATAGGCCGTGGCGAGCGGGCGGAAGAAGGTGCCGGACACGCCCTCGAGGAAAAAGATCGGCAGGAATACCAGCATGACGATCAGACTCGCGAATACCACCGCACTGCGGACTTCAAGCGAGGCCGCGAGAACGACGTCGAATGCTGGTCTGGGTTTGTCGAGCGCGGCATTGAGTCGCAATCGTCGGCCGATATTCTCGACGTCGATGATCGCGTCATCCACGATTTCGCCGAGCGCGATCACCAGCCCGGCGATGACCATGGTATTG
>SZPD01000403.1 GCA_030263515.1 Anaerolineae bacterium CFX9
CTCAAGGAAGGCCAGGACCTGAACCTGTCCGGGGAGGCGGCATAACCATGGCTGTCATCAAAATCAAACCGAACACTCCGGGCCAGCGTGGCGCGGTGAAGATTTCGCGCAATCACCTGCACAAGGGTGAGGGCTACGCGCCGCTGCTGGAGCCCAAGTTCCAGAAGGCCGGTCGCAACAACCGCGGTTGCATCACCGTGCGCAAATATGAGGGGGAGGCGGACTACAGCGCTGAGGTGTTGGCGACCTTCGAGAAATTCAAGCAGGCGGCAGTCAAGGACTACCGGGTGAAGTTTCGCGCCTCGGCGGACATGAACCACATCGAAGCGAAAATCCTTGAGCTGGTTGCACATCTGTATCCCGACATCTTTTCGAGCCTGGATGCCTACTGCGTAAAAAACAGTCACTATGTAGACAAGACCCTCGGCGTTTTTGATCGGGAAGTGCAGTTCTACCTCGCCTATCTGGAGTTTATCGCCCGGTTGAAACGGGCCGGATTGAAGTTCTGCTATCCGCAGATGTCCACGACCGACAAACAGATTTTCGATATGGACGG
Source organism: Anaerolineae bacterium CFX9 (assembly GCA_030263515.1). GTDB lineage: Bacteria > Chloroflexota > Anaerolineae > Aggregatilineales > Phototrophicaceae > Flexifilum. The sequence goes on from SZPD01000403.1 coordinate 557, forward strand.
TTTCGACATCGCCCTCGCCGACAAGCTGCTGGACGAAAAAGCGCCTATCGTCTGCAACGACTTCTCCCTGGAAGACCCGGAGCGCATTATCGTCGTCTCTGGTCCCAACCAGGGCGGCAAAACGACCTTCGCCCGCACCTTCGGGCAACTGCATTATCTCGCCAGCCTCGGCTGTCCAGTGCCGGGCAGGGAAGCGCGGCTCTTTCTGTTCGACCAGCTCTTCACGCATTTTGAAAAAGAAGAGGACATCACCAATCTGCGCGGCAAGCTTCAGGACGACCTGATGCGCATTTACGCTATTCTCAACCGGGCGACCGCCAACAGCATCATTATCATGAACGAGATTTTCACCTCCACTGCCCTGGAAGATGCCGTTTTTCTGAGCAAACAGGTGTTGGAGAGGATCATGCAGTGCGATGCGCTGTGCGTGTGCGTCACCTTCATCGACGAACTGGCATCGCTGAGTGAAAAAACGATCAGCATGACCAGCATGATTGTCCCCGAAAATCCGGCGCAGCGAACCTTCAAAATCGTCCGAAGACCCGCCGACGGATTAGCATATGCCCTCTCGATAGCGGAGAAATATCGGCTGACCTATTCGAGTTTGAAGGAGCGTATTCCCTCATGAAGACGTTTCTGCTCTATCGAGATCAGGATTTTGACCTGCAGCAGCCCTTGCCCTGGAATGCCGATGCGCTAACCCAGGACCTGGAACTCAATACCCTATTCAACGCGATGGCGCAAGGCGACAAATTCATATTCGAAGTGGCGCAGAAAGTGATTTTTGCCAGTATCGCTGAGCCAGACTCCATTCGCTATCGCCAGGATGTCCTGAAAGACTGTCTGAAAAATCCCACCCTTGTACGGGCGATCTACGATCTCGCAGTCGAGACCATCGAAAGCGAGCGGAAGAACTACTGGGGCATCTTCCGAGATTCCCCCAATGCAGTCCTGCGCCGTTCAGTGGAGGTGCTGCAAATGTTTGTAGTCATGCTTAAACGGCTCCGGGGCATAGCCGCCGAACATGCGCAGAAGTTCGAGTCAGAGGGCTTCACTACGTTTTTTGCGATGCTCCAGCGTGAACTTGGCAATGACTATTTCGCCAGCGTGCAGGCGCACCTCAAAGAACTGCAATTCCGCGACGGCGTGCTGATCAGCGCGCAACTGGACAAGGGCAACAAGGGGACGAGTTACGTCCTGCGTAAGCTCCAGGAGTACGACCGAGGCTGGCTCAATCGTCTGTTTGCCAAGAAGCCGCCCGCCTACACTTTCTGCATCGCAGATCGGGATGACAGCGGCTTCCGAGCGCTCGAAGAACTGAAAGATCGAGGTGTCAACCTGGTCGCCAATGCGCTTGCCCAGTCCAACGATCACATTCTCAATTTTTTCAGGATGCTGCGCACGGAACTGGCATTTTACGTCGGCAGCTTGAATTTGCATGAGCAGCTCAGGCGCATGGGAGAGCCAACCTGCTTTCCCGTGCCGGTGACTGCGGATGAGCGCAGACATACGTTTCGGAACTTGTACGACGTTTGCCTGGCGCTGAGCATGGGACAGCGGGTCGTAGGCAACGACTCGAATGCTGATGGCAAAGCCCTGGTGATCATTACAGGAGCCAATCAGGGCGGTAAGTCAACCTTTCTCCGCAGTATCGGCTTATCCCAACTAATGATGCAGTGCGGGATGTTTGTCCCGGCGGAAGCCTTCACCGCCAATGTCTGCACAGGTCTGCTCACGCACTACAAGCGCGAAGAGGACGTGAGCATGAAGAGCGGGAAGCTGGACGAAGAACTCAGCCGCATGAGCGCTATCGCCGACCATCTCACACCGAATGCGATGGTGCTGTTCAACGAATCTTTCGCTGCCACCAACGAGTGCGAAGGCTCGGAGATTGCGCGGCAGATTGTCTCCGCGCTGCTGGAAAAGCGCATCGAGGTCTTCTTTGTAACCCACCTGTATGCACTCGCACACGGCTTCCACAGAGAAAACAGGACCGATGCCCTGTTCCTGAGAGCAGAACGGCAAGTCGAGGGCGGGCGGACGTTCAAGTTGATTGAAGGCGAACCCTTGGAAACCAGCTTTGGCAAAGATTTGTACTACAAGATATTCGGGCAGCCAGTGAAACCCGAACCCGAAGCAGTTCAATGATGATGGAAAGTGATCGGAGACAAGGGGTCTCTATCGGGAGATGAATCGATCCCACTGCGCTCTCGTCCGGATAATCCAGCGCAATCAATTGAACGCTTCGCTCAGCCTATACTCACGTTGTGACGCTTCTTCCTAAATCATTCAACAGCGTCTGGAACGATATACGAATCACGTGATGCCGCCACAGCAGTCCTGGTGGAAGCGCCGGCTTTATGGGCTGCGCCCCGGACTAGTCCGCGTTGTGGCGCGGCTGGGCAGTGAGCATCGCGTGTTCGGTCTGCGTCGCTCAACGCCCTGGGAGCAGGATTGACCAAAGCGAAGTACGCTTGCGCTGGGGTTCGTGTTGGTGCTGCAGCACATACTGGTATAGCGCAACTGTCCAGTCGCGGATGGTATATCGTCCCGGCTGCCTTAGCTCTTGAGCGAGCACATGCTTGATTTCATCATCGCGCGCATTCAAAAAGTCGCGCACCGGCAGCCAGATCGTATCGACGGTGTGCTCGCCACCGTAATACTCAATCATGAACAGGTCGAATGGATAGGGGTCGCCGTTTGAGGCTTGCAGATACGTCCGCGCCAGTTTCCTGCCGTGTGTATCGAGAGTTTCGAATAAAGTGGCAATCTGCTGACATTTGTCCTGGATGCGTTGATCACGAGCCTCCTGGAGACGGTCGAGGCGCGTGCCTACGATATAAATAATGAGCGGCGAAACGAGCAGTCCGAGACACAGCAGCCCTAGCATCACATCAACCTCTGCCTTTTATCCTTCACAAACAAATAGCCTCTACCAACAGTCAAAACGGGTAGAG
>SZPD01000009.1 GCA_030263515.1 Anaerolineae bacterium CFX9
GCAAAGCCGCGTTCCTCGATCGGGGCGCGCAGCGCGGTCTCGAAGGTGGTTTTCATATCGCGCAGCAGCACGCGATCCTGCGGGCGCTTCGGTCCTGCCATGCTCGGCTGAACGGTGGACAGGTCCAGTTCCAGCACGTCGGTGAATTCCGGATCGGGCGTGTCGTCTGTGCGGAACAGACCCTGTTCCTTCATGTAGCGCTCGACCATCACGACGAGCGCTTCATCGCGACCGGTGCGGCGCAGGTAGTTGAGTGATTCCTGATCGACAGGGAAAAAGCCCATCGTGGCCCCATATTCCGGAGCCATGTTGGCGATGGTGGCGCGGTCTGGCAGGCTGAGCGCGCCGATGCCCGGCCCGAAGAACTCCACAAACTTGTCGACGACACCGCGCTTGCGGAGCATCTGCGTGATGGTCAGGACAAGATCCGTGGCGGTCGCTCCCTCAGGCAGACGGCCGATCAGCTTGAAGCCGACGACCTGCGGCATCAGCATGTAGATCGGCTGGCCAAGCATGGCCGCCTCTGCCTCAATGCCGCCAACGCCCCAGCCGAGGATACCCAGTCCGTTGATCATGGTGGTATGGCTGTCTGTGCCCACCAGGGTATCTGGCATGGCGATGCGCTCGCCGTTTTCCTCAACGATCTGCACGACTTTGGCGAGATATTCCAGATTGACCTGGTGGACGATCCCCGTTGCCGGGGGCACAACGCGGAAGTTGTCGAAGGCTTTCTGCCCCCAGTGCAGGAATTCATACCGTTCGCGGTTGCGCTGGAATTCGATGTCGGCGTTGATGGCGATGGCATCCGCCGTACCAAAGCGATCGACCTGCACAGAGTGGTCAATCACCAGATCGACGGGGACGATCGGATTGATTTTGGCTGCATCACCGCCTGCGCGCACCATGGCGCTGCGCAGGCTTGCCAGGTCAACCACGGTCGGGACGCCGGTAAAGTCCTGAAGCACGACGCGCGCCGGCTTGAAAGGAATTTCGATTTCCGGTGTGGCCTTCGGATCCCAGCTCGCGATATTGCGGACATCCGTCTCAGTGACCTCGAAGTTGTCCAGGTTGCGCAGTGCATTTTCCAGCAGCACCTTGATGCTGAAAGGCAGTTTGTCCACGTGCCCGATGTTTTGCTCAGCGAGCTTGCTCAGACGGTAGATGACAGCCGGCCCATTTCCTGTATCGAACGTGCCGCGAGTGCCAAACGTGTCAGTTTTCTGGCTCATAGTTCACCTTGTCGTAGAACGCCGCCCGGAGGATGGACGGTTAACGAACGCGCTGGAAGAGAGACTCTTGCGAATTGGTGGCGGAATGTTATGACGCCGTGATAAGCACCGATTGTACCTTACCAGAACGGTCACGGCAATGCATGGACTCGTCCGCCGGATACCAACTCTGAGAGAAGCATGGGTTTGGCTTTATCGAAACAGGCTGTCTTGCATATTACCCTTCTCCATGTAGACTTATCTGTCTGGGAAGTCGAGCTTTCAAGCAGTAAGGCAAAACGAGAAGATGCAGAACGATCCTAAAAACAGGGACAAGGGCGGAAGCTCACCCCGGAGGAGCTTTACAGGAAAGACCGCCGCGGAACGACGCGCTGAGCGCCGGGCACAGGGGCGGGCTGAAGGGACAGCGGAGACGGGAGCGGCGCGCGCAACCGGGACGACCGGCGCAGTCTCTCCAGCAAGCACGACTGCTGCCAGCTCGCGCGATCGAAAGGTGGAGCGTGCCCGCGAAAAGCGCCGCCGCCAGATCGTGACGATCGGAGCTGCGGTAGTGGTCCTGGTCGTTGTGGTGGTGGGCTTGATTCTTTACCTCAGCATTCCTGATGAGGCTCCAGTGCCGGAAGCGGCACGCACTCGCTATCAGGATATCAGCGCTGGCACGACGGAGGAAGGCTATCCGCGGCTGGGTTCACCCACTGCGGCCGTGCAGGTCGCCTTGTATACCTCATTTGACTGCGCCACCTGCAAGGCATTTTATGAAGCCGTGATCGACGATATGCTGGCGCGCGTCCGCAGTGAACAGATCGCCTTTACCTTTGTGCCGTTGTTCGGTCAGGGGACGACTGTTCAGAATGGGCAGGGCGCGGCACGCGCGGCGATCTGCGCTGGTCAGCAGGGGCAGTTCTGGCAGTTTACAGAAATGCTCTATGACTGGCAGGGACAGTTCCCGAACAACCTGGTTTATCGCAGCCAGCGAATCAGCGCCGGCGTAAACAATATTGGGCTGAATGGGGGCGCTTTCGACAGTTGCCGCAACAGCAGTCTCCCTGACGAAGTGCTGGATCGCGCGCGGCAGGCAGCTTCCAACCTGCAAAACTTCACGATTGCGCCGACCATGGCGATCAATGGGGTTGTGCCGGTTGGCGAGGATGGCGCGGCGCTGACCCTGGCAGATGATGTCATCGCCGCAGTGGATCAGGAAATTGCCCGTGTGCTGACAGCGCCGGCCACGCCGGATCCCGCACAGCCGCCTGCTGAGTCGACGCCTGCGCCGGCCGCCGAGGCGACTGCTGAGTCCACCGCTGAACCCACCGATGTTTCTCCAACGCCGCAGCCGGAGCTGACCGCCGAAGCCACGCCGGAAGCGGAAGCGACCGAAGCCGGCAGCTAGCCAATGAAAAAAGCCCCTTCCATCCTTGAGAAGGGGCTTTTTCTTCGGTTCAGTCCTTGCGTGCCAGCATCGGCCCCAGCCGCTTGCCACCCAGCAGATGCATATGCAGATGAAACACTTCCTGACCGCCATCGCCCTTGCAGTTGACGATCAGACGGTAACCACTTTCTGCGATGCCCAGGCTTTCTGCAACCTGCCGCGCCACAACGAACATGTGTCCCAACGTCTGCTCATCTTCAGCGGTGACATCCGCAGCCGTGGCGATTTCCTTGTTAGGAACGATCAGAATGTGGACAGGGGCCAGCGGATGAATATCCCTGAACGCGGTCACCCGATCATCCTGAAAGACGATTTCAGCCGGAATCTCGCGGGCAATGATCTTTGAAAAAATCGTGCTCATCGGGGTGTTCTCCCTGCATCTGCGCTACATCGCAAGACCGCCATCGACCGTCAGGACGTGACCGGTGATGTAGGAGGCTTCGTCTGAGGCGAGGAAAGCAGTGGCGTGAGCGACATCCTCCACAGTGCCCCAGCGTCCCAGCGGAATATTCTCATTCAGCTTGCTCGTCAGTTCTTCCGGCAGCCCGGAGGTCAGATCAGTCAGCACAAAGCCGGGGGCGACTGCGTTCACCGTGATATTCCGCGCGGCAACTTCACGCGCCAGCGCTTTGGTCAGCCCGATGATACCGGCTTTGCTGGCGCTGTAATTGGTCTGCCCGGCATTACCGACGATCCCGCTGATGCTGGTGATGTTGATCACGCGCCCATAGCGTTTGCGCATCATGCTGCGCACGGCCGCTTTTGACATCAGCCAGGTGCTGCGCAGATTGGTGTTGATGACCGTATCGAAGTCATCGGCTCCCATCATCATGATGACATTATCGCGCGTGGTCCCGGCGTTGTTGACCAGAATGTCGATCTTGCCGTAGGTATCGACTGTGGTTTTGACCAGCGCGTTGGCATCCTCTTCCACACTGACATCCGCCTGAACTGCCAGCGCCTGCCCGCCGGCTGCCTGAATGGCGGCGACCACTTCATTGGCGGCATCGGCGCTTTTCTGATAGTTCACGACGACTGTTGCGCCCCGCTTTGCCAGTTCCAGGGCGATGGCTCGTCCGATGCCGCGGCTGCCCCCCGTGACGATTGCGACTTTGTCCTGCAGTGTGCTCATGCTCATTGTCTCCCAGTTTGATGGCGGCTTCAGCCGGCTGCGCAGAATGCATTTCGCCCGATAACAGGCGGACGCTGCTACTGACCGCCAACCCAGCCCAGCATATCAATTGTGCCGCGCAGTGTGCCCGTCAGGCTGACGGAACCGTAGCCGTTCGGGTTGGCGACGTATATATCAACACGCCCGTCTATCCGGGGGTTCACCCCGGTATAGGCGAGATAGTTTCCGTTGGGGGAATAAGCGGGTTCACACATGCTTGGCGGCGGGTTCGTTCTTCCCACAGAGGCAAAGTTGGCGTTGTTGACGATCACGCCGTAGGGGCACTGCCCATTGACGCCGCCAATTGCGATCAGGCTGCCATCCGGTGACCATGACGCGCTGACGCCATAGCGGGCAAAGACCCACTCGCTGGTGCGGGCGATCACGCTGCCGTCGATGGCTGCCAGTACCAGCTCGGTGGATGAAGCGTTCGCTGCCTGGTAGAACACCAACTGCCCATTGCCAGACCAGGCTTCGTTCAGCTTGATGGGATCATTGCCGCTCATCAGGACGAGCGGGCGTGCCTGGCGGGTGATCACATCGACGATCCACAGTTCACGCTGATTATCGAACAGCGGATCTCCCACGGCAAACACGACCTGGCGGGGGTTCAGCCAGCGCGGCGGCTCGATCACATACTGATCCGAGAGCTGCGTCACGGCGCGCGTCTCAATATCGATCAGATACAGCCCACCGCCGATCGGGGGCGCTGCGCCGGAACCATCGCAGGTATCGACATCGCCCGGACGCCAGCTTGGGCAGGCTGCCCGGTCAGATACGAATAGGATGGAGCGCCCATCCGGCGAAAAGGACGGGAAGAATTCGTAGGCTCCACTGTCTCCGGTCAGATTGGTGGGGCTGCTGCCATCCCGCCCAACCGTCCAGATATCCATGTCATATCCCGAAGCCAGCGCAATCGCCATTCGCGTTCCGGCAGGGTTCCATGCCGGTGTGCTGACGATGCCGCGCTGCACGAGCGACGTGATCGGCAGCACTCGCCCGCTGACCGGTGTCGCCAGCGTCATATCGATCAGATACAGGCCGGCGATATTTGGGTTCGGGTCAAGGCGCAGATACGCGATCGCGTTGCCGGTCGGCGCGATGAAGATATTGCTGCCCGTGGTCGCGTCTGTGGTCAGGATTGGCACGCGGTTGCCGCTGGGTGTCGAATAGTACAGCGTCTGCTGCGTATTGGTCGGCTGCGGCGTGCGGATATCGCCTACCGTGTCTCGATTGTTGCCGTTGATGAACGCAACCATCGGCTGGTTGAGCAGCGTCAGGATGTTTGCCGGAGCCTGGATGAAGCTCCAGTTATCGTACAGGAAGCCGACAGATGGCTGCGGCGTGTTCGTCGGCGTGAAGGTCGCCGTCGGCGGCGGCGTATCCGTTGGTGTGAGCGTCGGCGTTGGCGTGTCTGACGGTGTGGGAGTCAGAGTTGGGGTTGGCGTATCGGATGGCGTCAGCGTCGGCGCGGGCGTATCCGTCGGCAGGTCAGTCGGCGTTGCCGTGGGGGTATCCGTCGGCGTAGGGGTAGCAGTGGGTGAGGATAATGCGTCGCATCCGGTGAAGAGGATCGCCGCCATGATCAACACGGCGCGCGCGATGGATCGTTTCATGCCGTCATTCTTGTCTCATTGAATTAAAAGCGTGGCTAGCATACCACAGATGAGAGAGGGGTTCTACGCTTTTTCCTGCCCGGCCTGATAGTCCGCCCGGATCCACAGGTCGTTGAGCAGGCGGTACTTCACAAATTCATTCCAGGCCATCAGAAGCGACAGCCACAGACCATGCAAACCGTCGGTATACCCCTTCAGCACGATGAAGCGATACCAGAAGTGGCGTATCGGCATCGTAAATGGGGTGTGCAGTTTGGGGCGTATGCCCTGGCTGAACATGATTTGCGCATCATACCGGCTGTATCGCCGCTGCTTGCGCAGAAACTGCCCCAGATCGCGATAGTTGTAATGAATCAGCGGCTGGGTCAGCGTGCCTTCTCGCCCATCAAGGATCACCACCTCATGAACCTTGCGTTCGGGATCGTAGTGCGCTGCCCCGCTGCGCAGCAGGCGGAGCTGATAATCCGGATACCATCCCGCGCCGCGTGTCAGTTTGCCGAAAATGTAATTGTGGCGGGGAATCCGGAACCCTGCGAAGCCGGGAAAATGCATCTTTTCGCGCGCTTCCTCGGCGAGTTCGGCGGTCACCCGCTCATCTGCATCGACGAACAGGATCCAGTCCGTTCGACCGTGAACATGCTCAAGGGCGGCGTTGCGCTGGCTGGGGTAGTCCTCAAAGACGCGCTGCATCACTTCCGCGCCTGCTTCACGCGCGATCGCCACGGTGCTGTCGGTGCTGAACGAATCGACAACCAGAATGGCGTCAGCAAAGGTCAGCGTTGCCAGGCAGCCGGGCAGATGTTCTTCTTCGTTATAGGTCAGGACGATCGCTGTCAGACGCATCGGATTCACATGGACTCAGGCAGCGGCGCGGCCGCCAGTTGACGCACCGTATTATATGCAGAGATCAGCCCGCTGTCAGAGCCGCTGTTCGCTTTCGCATGGCGCAATTTGAGCGCCATCCCGCAGCGGATCATCCAGCGTGCCAGCGCCGCCTTCCAGCGGGGATGATACTGCTGATACAGTCGCATCCGGCTCGTCCACAGGTGAATCACTGACTGCGGACGCACCTGCGATGTACTCTGTCCTCCCAGGTGGGTGATATGCGCCGCCGGAACACAGTACACCTGCCAGCCCGCTCGGCGGATGCGCCATGCCCAGTCGATTTCCTCACAGTACATCACAAAGCGCTCATCGAACATCCCTGTTTGCTCGATCACCTCCGCGCGCAGCATCATGCTGGCTCCCAGCACAAAATCGACCGGAAAAGGGCGTCCATTTTCGTAATCGGAGCGGGGGTAGCGCCCGTTGAACGGACTCTCGATCAACCTGCCCGGCACAGGGAAGAACTCGACCCAGAGCTGGCGCAGCCCCGGAAAGGTGAAGGCGCTGTGCTGAAAGCTGCCATCACCAAATGTCAGGCGCGCGCCGACCAGACCGGTTTTCGGCAGATCGAAAAGCGCGTCGTACAGAGCGCGAACAGCACCCGGCTGCACGATAGTATCGGGATTGAGCAGCAGCACGGCGCGCGGAAGGCTTTCAGCCGGTCTGGACTGCCCGAAGCCCAGCGCGCGCAAACCGATGTTGTTCGCCGCGCCAAAGCCACGGTTTTCCTCCAGTGCGATCACGTCTGCCTGGCTGAATTCTCTCTGCACATGTGCCGCTGTGCCATCCGTGGATGCCGAATCGACGACGATCACACGCCAGCGCAAGCCGCTGTTGGTCAGATCGTCCAGCAGGGAGCGGAGCGCATCCGTGACCAGCGCCCGCACATTCCAGGACACGATCACGATGCCAAGATCGGGCGGCGTGTTAGCTTCCAAATGCAGCGAAGTCCAGACCCGTCCGACGCAGGAAGGTGTTAAAGCTGTTGAGCGCTTCGTCGGTCAGACGAATGACGCGATCAACGCCGAGCAGCGTCCGCAGCGCACTCTCGCTGTAGTCAAGCAGGGCTTCATTGATCACCAGCCGGGTTCCCAGCGGAATTTCGAGCGGATAGGCCAGCAGGGCATACGGTACTTCGACGGCCGTCCCAAGGGTCGTTACAGCCGATCGGATAGCGGCGGTTGATATCTCATCATAGACGCTGCGCGCCACACCAGCCGCGTCACATTCACCAGAGGCAACCGCCTGGATCAGGCTTTCTGCATCTTCATAATCGCGCACCGTGCCGATCGCGGTCGGTGAGACGTTGTTCGCTTCCATCATCAGGCTTGGGATCAGCCATGAATACAGGTCAGTCATGCTGAGTCGGCAGAACTCGACGGATGGATCCAGCAGCCCGCCCAGCCCGGTAAAGCCTGTACTGCGGTTGACGATGATCTGCACCGTTTCTGCCGTCGTGGCATCACTGCCGGAGCCGCGCCGGCCGATCAGCGCCGCTGTGCCGCATCCCTGGGCATTGGCGGCTGCATACGCGAGACCATTGAGCCAGGCAGCCGTCGGGATTCCGCTGACTGAAGCACACAGCTCAGTGATGGCATCGGCAGAGGTGGGGACGACCTCGACTGTCACGCTCAGCGATGTTTCCTGGCCGATGGCGTTGGCCAGCGCTGTGGCGGCCGTATTGATCTGTCGGTCAGTCCCCGAAGCAGGGCGGGCAAGCACGATACGAATCGGGTTGTCTTCAGAGCCGGGCGCAAGCGTCGGCTCAAGCGATGGCAGCGGCGTCGAGCGCGGCGTAGGCGTCAGCGTTGGCTGAAGGGTAGGTCCCCCCGCACCACCGCCGCGTCGGCACGCCGTGAGCGCCAAAGCAAGGCAGACGAACAGCACGAAAATCATCCGCTGATGAGTGCGCAGGGCAGTGACCATCCGGCTTTCCCTCTACAGGAACGCATAGGGCATGAAAAGCGTAAAATGACTATCACCATCGTAACGTCGATCGGCGCGCTCGGCAATAAAGATCCGGCGTCTGCGCATTACTCGTCGAGGGCGACCAGTTCGATCTCCCGCACACCGACCACGTTATTGAATTCAGCAATGCTGACGCCTTCGTGGATCAGCCCTGCCCAGCAGTTCTGAGGATTATAGACCTCGATGCGGGTCATCCGGATGGCTCCCCAGATGACCGAGCGAACACCCGGCGGCAGATAGTAGTAGGTTGCTCCGGTTGCAGGGTCTTCCTCAGCGATCAGGTTCTCGGCATTGCCCACCGCCCAGCGCCACGGATAATCGCGCGCTGCCGTCGTGCAGTCGATGCCGATGCGCCAGGCTCCCGGCTCTTCAAACCAGCCGAGCGTTGAGGCGTTCTGGTCCCACTGGTAAACCGTTCCCGGCTCCGGTCCCGTGGTGCGGATCGGCACATCGCCTGTGTTCTCAATCGTTACCTTGAAGATCAGCAGATCTCCCACAGGCAGCACGACCGTGGTCAGGCTGAGCGCCTGCGGATCTGCGGGTATGTCAACCAGAGCGCCTGGCGCGTCACGCTCGCTCAGATATCGTTCATCCCATTCCGCCGTCTCGAAGACCACGCTCACACCGCTGACCTGCGTCAGGATCTGTGCGTAGGGTTTGCCGCTGTTCTCGATGCGGATCTCGGCGGTGCGTTCCACCCGCTGGCCGACCGCGTCCTGTGCCGTCGCGATGATGGTGTAAGTGCCGGGGGCGGGGGGATCTGCATTCTGATCCAGCCCGCCATCATAGTCAAACGTATGACGCCCCATCTCTCCGGGGCGGGTGGCTTCAAACCGTTCCGGGATGCGAATGCGCACGCCGTCATCATTGATGAGATAAACTGCCAGATCCGCATCCTTGGCGATGGTCACGTTGATATAGGCGCGATCGGAGATTCCGTCCTGGTTGGGGGTGAAGATTCCGGGTCCGACGGTGAATTCGGTGATATCGGGCAGCGGCGCATCCCCGTCGCGTATGGTCAGTGTCCCGCTCCGAATTTCCTGTTCCCCCGCGTCGTCCACGGCAGTCAATTCCCATGTGTAGACACCATCGGGGATCAGGCGGCGGGCAATATCGCCGAAGATGAGATCATCTTCGAGGACATAACCATCGACCACGCCGCTGAACGCCACCCGATGCTCGCCCGGAATACGCGGTTCATTTTCACGGAAGATGAACGTCATGCCATCTTCATTGGTGAAGCGAATGCTGATATGCGCGCTCCGCGACAGGCGGTAGCTGAAGATCGTCACATCAGCGTCCCCATCGGCATTCGGCGTGATCGTCTCCGGCGCAAAACCTGCCTCTAGGATCAGATCCTGCGCCGGGTGGACCAGCGCCATTCCGATGACGATGACGGCAGCAGCGGCGGCGATCGCCGCCACCAGGACAAGCCAAACGGGAAGTCGCATCATTGCTCCCGAAATCATTCTGGCAGAAAGTTCGTCTAGGATAAACGAGAGCAGGGCAGACTTCCAGACTCACCCGGCAGAACAGGATCGACGTGCTTTACCAACCCCGTCCATTCAAGTAAAATTACAAGTCCGCATAATAATCAGCAGCACATGAAGGACTCCACACGTTGACAGACTCCAGCGGAGGCAATGAATTCCTGATCATCCCCGATGCTGAACCCGGCGCTGATGGTATCTTCGAACGCGCCGTCATCCCGATGACCACCAACATCCTCTTTCCATACATCGTCTCGCCGATCGCGCTCAATACAGCGCAGGCGATCAGCGGGGCAGCGCATGCCAGTGATAATGCCGAAACCGTGATCGCGCTCGGTGTTCACAGCCTCGGCAAACTTGAGTTCGACGCCGAAGATTTTTTCACCATGGGTACGGAAGTTGCGCTGGGGCGTTCCCTGCGTATGCCGGACGGCGTGCAGAACGTGCTGGCTCAGGGGCGCAGGCGCGTTGAAGTGGTCGAATTTATTCAGACTGTCCCTTATATTCGAGCGCGGGTACGCGCTGTTCAGGAGGATGATCCTGAGGTCGAGTCGACCGCCATGATGAAGATGGCAGTCAACCTGCTCAAGCGCGTGATCGATCTCAATGACCTGATCCCGGAAGATGTTCTCACCTTTGCGCTCAATGCCGACAGACCGGGCTTGCTGGCGGATGTCATCGCGACGACGCTGCTGCTGCCTCTGGATGAAAAGCAGCGCCTGCTGGAGGAAACAAACGGGGATGAACGTCTCCGCTCCGCCTCCAACCTGCTTCTGCATGAGCTGAATGCGCTGGAACTGCGCGACGAGATCGCCGGGCAGATCCAGACGGAGATGGATCGCACCCAGCGCGAACTTTATCTCCGCGAGCAGCTTCAGATCATCCAGAAAGAACTGGGAGAAGAGGACGCCTTCCAGCAGGAACTGGATGAAGTGCGTGAGCAGATCGCCAAAGCCAATCTGCCGGAAGAAGTTCATGACAAGGCGAGCAAGGAACTGGCGCGGCTGGCGATGATGACGCCCATGTCGCCTGAAGTGGGCATGGTGCGCACCTATCTCGACTGGCTGACGGGCATTCCCTGGAACACGCAGAGCGAAGATCGGCTGGATGTCAAAGCTGCACAGAAGATTCTGGATGCGCAGCATTATGGTCTGCCGAAGGTCAAGGATCGCATTCTTGAATACATCGCCGTCCGCAAGCTTGCGCCGGATCAGCGCAACAGCCCAATCCTGTGCTTTGTCGGACCGCCCGGTGTCGGCAAAACGTCGCTGGGAAAAAGTATCGCAGAAGCGCTGGGGCGATCGTTCGTGCGGGTCAGCCTGGGCGGGGTGCGGGATGAAGCCGAGATACGCGGACATCGGCGGACGTATATCGGGGCGTTGCCGGGACGAATCATCCAGACGATGAAGCGCGCGGGCACGATCAACCCCGTCTTTATGCTGGATGAGATCGACAAACTCGGCGCAGATTTCCGCGGCGATCCGGCGTCTGCGCTGCTGGAAATTCTCGATCCTGAGCAGAACAGCGCTTTCTTCGATCACTATCTGGATGTGCCCTACGATCTGTCCAAAGTGCTGTTCATCACCACCGCCAACGATATCGAGCCGCTGCCGCCTGCGCTGCTGGATCGGCTGGAGCTGATCGAGTTTACAGGTTATACGGAAGAGGAAAAACTGGCGATCGCGCGCAAGTTCCTGATCCCGCGTCAGGCGCAGCTCCACGGCTTGCAGAGTCAGCCGCTGCATTTTGAGGAAGCAGCTTTGCGTATGCTGATCCACGAATACACCTACGAAGCCGGTGTGCGCAATCTGGAACGCGAGATCGCCAACGTTACCCGTAAGGTGGTACGCATGATCGCCGAGGGCAAACGTCATCCGCACAGTGTCACGGTGAAGCACATCACCCGGCTGCTGGGACCTGCGCCTTTCGATGAGATGCGCGCCAATGACAGGGATGAGGTTGGGCTGGCGACCGGGCTGGCATGGACACCGTTTGGTGGAGACATCCTGACGATTGAGGTCTCGATCATTCCCGGCAAGGGGAATGTGATGCTGACCGGCTCGCTGGGCGATATCATGCAGGAATCAGCGCAGACGGCGATGAGCTATATGCGCACGCGCTCGGAAGCGCTGAACGTACCCTACGAGGATTTTGAGAATTTCGACGTTCACGTCCATCTGCCGGAAGGCGCGACCCCGAAGGACGGCCCATCGGCGGGCATCACGCTGGCAGTGGCGATCATTTCCGCATTCACCGAACGCAAGGTGCGCGCTGACTTCGCGATGACGGGCGAGATCACCCTGCGGGGCAAGGTGCTGCCTGTCGGAGGGGTCAAGGAAAAGGTTCTGGCAGCACGGCGTGCCCGCGTGCGCAATATCATCCTGCCGAAGCAGAATCAGCGCGATCTGGTGGATGTTCCGAAAGAGGCGCTTGGCGACATCAATATTATACTGGTCGAAGATATGCGGGAAGTGATCGATCAGGTGCTGGCTGAAGCGCCTGAAGCGGAACGTTTGATCGATCGGATGCGGCGAGAGCGAAAAGCCAAAGAAGAAGAGGATGAAGAATGAGCGCTTCACCGGATGATCTTTGGGGGGCAATCCGTTCGGGACGCTCGGCGCGGCTGGATTGGATGGCTGAAAACAGCCCGATCGATGCCGTAGCCGGCACGCTGACCGCGATGGCAAATTCTCAGGGTGGAACACTGGTGCTGGGGGTGGTCGGTCCGACCGCAACCCTGATCGGTGTCCGCGATCCGGAGAACGTCATCGATCGCGTCATTCAGGCGGCGCTCTCGATCGATCCTCCGCTGATCATTCCGCTTCCCCGCACGGTGAAGCTCAACGAACGACAGGTCATTGTGGTTTCCGTGCCGCAGGGTATGCCGCACGTCTACGCACATGATGGACGTTATCTCGTCCGTCAGGGGACTGAGAATGGCGCGCTCAAGCCGCGTGAACTGCGCCGGCTGATCCTGGAGCGCGGCGAGATCAGTTTCGAGACCGAGATCGCGCGCGGGGCCAGCCTGGATGATCTCGACTCCGAAAAAGTTCAGGCTTATGTATCCAGCCTGGCAGGCTTAAGTGATTTCAGCAGCGAAGCCGTGCTTCTGCGCCGAGGTTGCCTTGTGGAGCAGGATGGACGCCTGCGCCCGACCAATGCCGGCATCCTGCTGTTTGGCAAGGATCCACAGGCATTCATCCGGGGCGCGGAGATTACGGCTGTGCGCTATTCCGGCGATGTGATGAGCGACAGCTTTACCCGGCAGGATATTGGCGGCACACTGCCTGATCAGCTTCGCCGGACGCAGACCTTCCTGGCAGATCATCTGCGCAAGAACAATGCGCTTGGCAAGTCGATGGCGCGCGATGAGGCTTATGAGTACCCCATGGAAGCTGCTCGTGAACTGGTGGTCAACGCGGTGGCGCATCGTGATTACAGCATCGAGGGCGACGGCATCCGGCTGTTCATCTTCCGCGATCACATGGAAGTGACCAGTCCGGGCGGTCTGCCGGGACCGGTGACGATCTCGAATATCCGTGACGAGCGCTTCTCGCGCAATCCGATCATCGTTCAGGTGCTTTCCGATATGGGCTTCATCGAGCGCCTCGGCTATGGAGTTGATCGGGTGATGGATCTGATGGACGAGCAGCGTCTGCGGGGACCTGAATTTACGGAGACGGCTGGCGGCTTCCGGGTTGCGCTTTACAATCATCCTGTCGTGATGCCTGAGACTCCTGACAGCGTGGAACCATCCGGTGTGGCTTTCAACGGGGAATTTCGCGGGATGGCGATCAATTCTCGCCAGGAGGCGGCGCTGATCTTCCTTCACAAAGGCAATTCTCGTATCACCAACAGCGACCTGCAGGCCTTGTGCCCCGATGTGCATCCGGAGACGATCCGCCGTGATCTTGCTGATCTGGTTACCCGCAACGTGCTGAAAAAACTGGGGGAAAAACGCGGCTCCTATTACGTGATGAAGACTGACTGAGAAAAAGAAGACGGGGCCCACCAGCGGGACCCCGTCACAGGCGTTCATCCGGAATTGTGCTGACCGATCAGACCTACATCACTGTAGGATTCAGCACGCCATAGTCGCCCATCTTCCGCTTGTAGATGACATTGATGCTGTCCGTGGCAGCGTTATGGAAGACGAAGAACGTGTGCCCCAGCAGCTCCATCTGTTCGATGGCCTCTTCCTCGGTCATTGTGGTGACCGTAATGTCCTTGCGACGGATGATTTCCGGCTCGGCAACATGTTCGGCATCGACCGCCGGGATTTCCTCCGTCGGCAGTTCTTCGGCGATATCCAGCTCCTCGATAGTGGCGACGAACCGTTCGCGCCCCTTGCGTGAGCGCTTCCCCTTGAAGCGCTGAATTTGCCGGTACATCTTGTCTACGGCGAGATTGAGGGCAGCCTGCGGCTCGCCGCTGGTCTGCTCCTCAGCCCGCAGAATTGCGCCGCGTGCATGCCTGATGGTGATCTGGGCAACTGAAAGGTCCTCACCGCGTTTCGTATTCTGGCGGGTGAAATCGACGCGCACATCCGCAATGTTGGGCAGATAGCGATCCAGCCGCCCAAGCTTTTTGCGCGTATATTCCTCCAGCGCCTCGGTGATACGGAGGTTACGTCCGTTAATGCTGATATCCATTACACGCCTCCTTGGAAGTGGTACACCTTCAGTCAATAAAATGCGCGGCTGAGACGGTCAGAGTATAGACCGCTGCCGCGCCCGCCATCCGCAGGGCTGCTGCTGCTTCCGTCAATGTGGCGCCAGTGGTATGCACATCGTCGATCAGGAGCAGCCGTCGCCCGGCTGAGTACTGAGGGTCGGCTTGGAAGGCTCCGCGCAGATTGCTCTGCCGCTCACTTGCAGTCAGCCCAACCTGAGACTGCGTGTTCCGTGCGCGGATCAGAGCCTTTGGTTCCAGCGGGATGGCCAGTTGTTGCGCCACGATTTCCCCCAGTAGTTGACTCTGATTATACCCACGCTCGCGCAATCGGTCACTGAATAATGGCACGGGAACGAGGGTGTCTATCATCCACCCTTTTTCTCTCAGGACGCGCGCCAGCCGTTCTCCCAGCACAGATGCCATCCAGATGGCCTGTTCATATTTGAGCGCGCGCACGGCATGACGCAGCACCCCTGTATGGATGCCCGTCGCCGCCGATCCATCCGCGCCTTCAATACGGTCGGTCGCAACAGCGGAAGGCAGCGCCTCCAGCGCATCGGCGCATGCCGGGCACCACCGCTGATCCACCCGATCGCAACCGGCGCAGCGCGGCGGATAGAGCCAGTCCAGCAGTGTCAGCCAGCCTGTGCGCCACGCGCCTCTGACGACAGACGCAGGAAGCCCGGCAGAGGCACGGGCTTCCGAATGAGCGTTATAGGGTGAAGCGGACATGAGGATGTTCCTGCCGCCACAACATCTGCGGCGGGCGATCAAAACACAGCGTTGACCGTACTGTTATTGAGCAGGATGATGAGCGACGGACCCAGCAGCACGATCCAGAGCGATGGGAAGATCAGGAAGACCATCGGGATCATCATCTTGACGGGGGCCTGGTGGGCTTTTTCCTGAGCGCGCTGACGGCGCTTGACGCGCATCTGGTCAGACTGCACGCGCAGGATGCGCGCCATACTCACGCCGAGCTGGTCTGCCTGGATGATGGCGGCGACGAAGGCAGTCACGTCGGGCACATCCATGCGGTTGGACATGTCACGGAGTGCTTCACGGCGCTGCTTGCCAAGCTGGATTTCGCGCAGCACACGCCCGAAGGCGAGAGCAAGCTCGTTGTCCCATTTCTCAAAGACCTTGCCCATCGCCATGTCGAAACCGAGACCGGCTTCCACACAGATCACCAGCAGGTCGAGCGAGTCTGGCAGCGCCTTGATGATATTTTCCTGACGCCGTTTGATCTTGCTTGAAATCCACATCAGCGGCAGGATGTAGCCCAGCCCGACGCCGCCAAGCGTGTAGAGCAGGGCAGTGCCGCGCGGCGTGCTGGGCGACATGACGAAGAAGACCAGAAACGCGATCAGGCCGAGCGCCAGCGTGAAGACAACGCGCATGGCAAAAAAGACCGACGGGTCCATGTTCATCCCGGCCAGGTCGATCTTATAGCGCGCGTCCTCCAACTGCTTTTGTGGTGTAAATTTGGTCGTGAATTTCGCCAGCTTTTTGAACATCGGCAGGATGACACGATCGCGGAACGAGAGCGACATTTCGATCTCTTCCAGCGACTGCGGCATTTCGCGGTCTTCAAACTGTGCCAGGCGTTCCTGAAGCGGATCGCGTGAGCGATCATCGCGCATGCCGACATAGACCAGCGCCCCCACAATGATAGCGCCGCCCACAACCACAATCAGGACAAGAATCGGACTCATTCAACTATCCTCGCAGCTACTCGTCCCTAGATGTCGATATCGACGATCTTCTGGATGATCGCCATGCCGATGCCGATCAGTGCCAGACCTGCGCCCAGCATCGGCCAGCCGCACATGCGGTTTTCGAACAGATTGCCCATGTAGCTGGGATTGATCCCATACAGGAACAGCGCCAGCGCAATCGGCAGACCGCTGATCAGGTATCCTGTAATGCGACCCTGCGCCGTCAGCACCCGGATTTCGCCCTTCAGCTTGATGCGTTCGCGAATGGTGTGGCTGATCACATCGAGGATTTCTGACAGGTTCCCGCCGACTTCGCGCTGGATGTTCACTGCCGTCACCACAAGATCGAGGTCTTCACTTTCGACCCGGTTGAGCAGGTGCGCCAGCGCATCCTCCATACTGATGCCTAACTGCACTTCCTGCACGACGCGCTTGAACTCTGTTGAGGTTGGTTCGGGAGCGTCTCTTGCAATGGCTTCCATCGACTGGAGCACGCTGTAGCCGGAGCGCAGCGCGTTCACCCACAAGCCGAGCGTATCGGGAAGCTGGTTCTCAAACTTCACCAGCCGGCGCTGAATCACGCGCGAGACGTAGATGCGCGGGAAAAAGAAGCCGATGAAGCCGGAGATGATCCCCATCACGATCTGCTGCCCGAACAACAGGAAATAGCCGACAATGAAGAATCCGACCATGCTGAAAACATGCAGCGCCGCATATTCGGCAACTGTCAGCTTGATATCGGCGCGCGCGAGCTGCGTGCGCCACTTTTTGGCGAAAGGTTTATCTGCGACAAGGTTGTCGATGCGTTCCTGCAAAGCGCTCGGCTTCTTGGTATCGGCGCGGTCATCCTCGCCCTCATCCTCCTCGAAGACCAGCGGGGCATACTCCTGTTCATACCGCCCCAGCCGCTCCTCAATGATGTCCTTCTCTGAACGGACATTGATGATGCCGTAGATCAGGACGCCGATGACGGCGACCACAGCCACTGCGATGACGACGATCTGGGTTGTTTCCATCCTGCGACTCCCGCTAAAACTCGCCGTCGAGTTGTTAGTACGTTCTGCCCACACCGAAGACGGACGGCGGCAGGTAGATGCCGGCAGCCTCGATTCGGTCCGTGAACTTCGGACGGATGCCGGTCGGGCGGATGCGCCCGATGATCTTGCCGCCCTCAACGCCGGTCTGTTCGAACTCAAAGATGTCCGACATGGTGATCATGTCGCCTTCCATACCCTGAACTTCCGTGATCTTGACGACCTTGCGGCTGCCGTCCCGCAGACGTTCCTGATGACAGACCACGTCTACCGCGCTGGCGATCTGCTCACGAATAGCGCGCACCGGCAGATCCATACCCGCCATCAGGCACATGACTTCCAGGCGGGCGATCGTATCGCGCGGGCTGTTAGAGTGCAGCGTCGTCAGCGATCCGTCGTGACCTGTGTTCATCGCCTGAAGCATGTCGAGCGCCTCGCCGGAGCGGCACTCGCCGACCACAATCCGGTCCGGGCGCATACGCAGGCTGTTGACCACCAGATCCTGAATGGTGATCTGCCCCTTGCCTTCAATGTTGGGGGGGCGGCTTTCCAGTGTGACGACATGTTCCTGCCGAAGCTGGAGTTCCGCCGCATTCTCGATGGTGACGATGCGCTCATCATTCGGGATGAAACCGGAAAGCACGTTGAGCAGGGTGGTTTTGCCGGACCCCGTGCCGCCGCTCACGATCATGTTCAGCCTGCCGATGATGCAGGCGCGCAGGAATTCGGTGATCTCTTTGGTGATCGACCCGAACTTGATCAGATCATCCACGCTCAGGGGCTTTTTGAAGAATTTACGGATGGTGATGGTGGGCCCACATAACGCGACAGGGCGAATGACCGCGTTCACACGGCTGCCGTCCGGAAGACGCGCGTCCACCAGGGGAGAGCTTTCATCGACGCGGCGTCCCAGCGGGGCAACGATGCGGTCAAGGATGCGCAGAACATGATCATCATCCTCGAAGGCGACATTGGCGCGGGTGATCGTCCCCTTGCGCTCGACGAAGATGTTCTTCGGCCCATTGACCATGATCTCGGTGATCGTCTCGTCGGCCAGCAGCGGCTCCAGCGGACCGAAGCCGAGAATTTCTGCGACGATCTGCTCGAACAGACGCTGCCGTTCCGCGCGGGCAAGCACCATGCTTTCCTCGGCGAGGATGGCATTGAACAGCTCTTCGATGTGCGCGCGGACTTCATTTTTACGGGACAGGTCGATTGACTGGTCGAGTTCGGAGAGCAGACGTGTCTGGACGCGGGTTTTCAGTTCCCCATAGCCGCTGTCCGGGCGGCCGGGCGCTGCCCGGCCTGCAACCGCCTGCGTGCGGCTGCGCATGGAGCCTAAACGCGACTCTTCGGAACCGCTGTCCGATGGTGTATAGCCTGATGAGTCGCCGCCGCCGGAGCGACCTGAATCACCGCTTCCCCCCGCAGAACCGCCGCCTTTTTCGATTCGCTTTAACAATGACATCTTCAGTCTCCCAAACTCTCTGGCTTACTTCAGGCGGGACATCTGTCTTCGCGCCATCCTGTGCTGAAAAAATGCTCCATCAGCGCAGACTATATGCGCAGTTTCATGCTACGAACGACCGAGGCGCAGCCCAAGTCCGCTGCGTTTGCCTTCTTCTTTCCTGTCCTTCTCATCTTCATCCTGACGACCGGACATCAGCATATTGAACAGATGATCGGACAGCTCCCACAGTTCCTTGACCGGTGACGGCGCTTTCGATTTATCCTTGTAAAGCGCCGGATTGATGACAGGCACGCCTTTCAGGACAGCGCTGAGGATCACCTGCTCGTTATTAGGGATCTTCGCTTCCACCTTACGTTTCAGATGGCGTTCGATGGCTTCTGTCGGGATGGTGACACGGTTGCGCGCACGCTCATCTTCATGGCGATTGAGCACGAGCACCGTGCGATCCGGCGCATAGCTGAGCTTGTCGAACAGATCGAGGACGAAGCGCGTATTCTTGACGCCGGCCAGCGTGGGCGTCGTGACCAGGACGATCTTGGTGGCGACATCCGTCAGGGAGAGCAGGTTTTCGTCGAAGCGGCGCGCCGTATCGACGATGATGAAGTCGTAATTGCTGGCCACCTTTTCGATGATCCGGGCGACGGCCGTCTGATCGGTCACTTCGTCTGCCAGTTCAGGGCGCGCCGGTCCCAGCAGCACTTTCATGCCGCTTTCATGCGTGCTGACCACACTGTCGAAAAAGTCCGTATCCAGGTCATCAACCTTGTTGACCAGATCGAGCAGGGTGGATTGCGACTGGAGCTTGAGGAAGACGCCGACATCGCCAAATTGCAGATCGGCATCGACCAGCAGAACCTTGATCCCCTTGCGCATCAGCCCTGAAGCCAGGTTGGTGGCAATTGTGGTCGCGCCGGATCCGCCAGACGGCCCGTAGACGACGATCACATTTCCACCGCGGGTGGCTCCGTCATCGCTGCCTGCGGCTTTACGGGTGGCCTGCTCCAGCGGCATTTCCATCATGGCACGCTGCTGCCGGCGAATCGGATCGTAACTCCGGTAGACAGAGCGGATGGTTCCGTAAAGCTCGTCAGGATCGACCGGTTTGCCGAGGAAATAGCGCGCCCCGGCCTGCATCGCTTTCTTCAGATAGTCGGAGTCTGTCTGCACAGACATCATGATGACCGCGGCGGTGGGCAGCATCTTGGTGATCTCCGCCGTCGCCTGGATGCCGTCCATATCCGGCATATTGATGTCCATGATGACGATATCGGGGCGGGTTTCCATCGCGATCTTGAGGGCTTCGCGTCCCGTCCCCACCGAACCGACAACCTTGAATTCCTGTTCTTCAAATGCCAGCAGCTTTTTGATGTTCTCGCGGGTTTCGGCGATGTCGTCCACGAGCAGCACCGAGATCACTTCCGGCTGCTCGCCACCCTGATTTGAGAAACGATTCTGCATATCCTACAACTCCAGTACGTTTCATTCCGCTGCTGCGCCGCACTGCTCACGCGCCGCAGTGACAGAGACTGCGGAACGCTGCGAGGCATCGGGGATGACGGGCTTCACATCCCCGATGCCAGTGAGACAGGCGATGAATGTCGAACACAAACCTTACGGCTGTGCATCGACGAGGGAAATTTCGCTCCCTGCGATCAACTGACGAATGCTGCGGATCGCGGGTTCAATCGTGTACGGGCGGCGACCCGGCAGTTCGATCCCGAACGTGGTCATGATGTAATCGAGCGTCACTTCATCTGTCGGCACGCGCGACGTATCCTGCGCAGAGCGGAGCGCCAGCGTGATCGGTACGCGCGCTTCGATGTACCATGTCAGCACGACAGCATCCTGAGGTGTCACACCGAGCGTGATGATGTCGGGGCGTGCCGGCGTCGGGGTGGGTGGCACGGGCGTACCCTGTCCGGTATCCTGCTCATCATCCGCCGGACGCGGCGTCGGGGTTGGCGGCACGCCGATGAAACGTCCGTCAGGCGGGAAGTTGCCGACATGGACGACCAGCGCGTCCTGAATCGTGCGCTGAGCAACCAGGCGCGGACGCTGCCGCTCTGACGGGCTGATGATCACGGGACCCAGCGTCGTGCTGTCCGGGCGTCCGGAAATGCCGTCGAGGAATTCGATGCCGTCCTCGGTGATGCGGAAAAGCGTCAGGTTGTTCGGGTTGATGCTCTGGAACGCCTCGTCCACATCCACGAACAACAGCGAGATGATCACGTCAACACGGTCACCGTCCTGCACCGCGTAGGCAACGCTGGTGATGCGGTCGATCGGCACAGACACGGCAACCAGACCGTTAGGCAGGATCGCGGCCGCATCCGAGCCGACGCGCGCCAGGCTGGTGAAGCTGTCCACCACCATGTTGCTCAGGATCGGCTCCTCACGGAAGATGTCGGTACGAGCGATCTTGCCGACGACATCCTCAAGGTTGCGGACGGCGTTAAACGGTGCTGACTGCTCCGGCCACGGACGCAGGGCAACCGCATTGGGCGGAATGACCTGACCGCGAGACAGTTCCTGCACTGCGATAACGATGTCCTGGAACACAAGCGGCGTGGCAGTGGGAAGCGGTGTTGCATTAACCTGGACGACCTGAACAGGCGTCTCATTGACTTCCGCAGCAGGTGGGGGCGGCGGCGGGTTGAGCTGCGGTAAGACCACCACCACGACCACGGCAATTGCTGCGACCAGAATAAGCAGGAGCAGAATCAAGCGCGTCCGATTCATGAAAGCCTCTTTATTATGTGAGAGCGTAATCCCGTTACCTGTAGTGTAGTCTATGCACCGCGAATGTCAAACAGGTCAAACGTCCTGAATTTCTTAATTGTTGAGCGGACGCCCAAACCCTGCCTAATATCTCCGCGCTACATATCTTCATCGCTCGCCGGTAATTCCAGGCGAACGGTTGTACCCTCGGTTTCGCTGCTGACGATGGACATTGTGCCGCCGACGAGTTCATACGTTTCACGCAGTGTCATCAGACCCTGAACACGCGCATCCTGGACGTGATCTTCTCCGCTGAAGGCAGCTTCGGCGTCAAATCCGCGCCCGTTGTCGATCACGATCATCTTGACCTTTGCGCCCGAAATGTCGAGGCGAATATCGATCTCCTCGGCATTGGCATAATCGCGCGCATGCCCCATCAGTTCCTGGATGCCGCGGAAGATCATGACTTCACGGTAGCTTTGCAGGCGTCGTTCCTCGCCGATGATATCGAGCTGAACCTGGATATCGTTCTTTTCGCGGAACGAGTCGACATAGCGGCGCACAGTCGGCACGATGCCCAGGTCGTCCAGCATCATGGGGCGCAGATCGAAGATGAAGTCGCGAACTTTCTGGAAGGTGACACTGGCGACATTTTTGAGGGTGTTCAGTTCTTCTGCTGCGCGCGCGGGATTACGGTCGAACAGGCGCTGGCAGATCTCGGTCTGGAGGATGAAGTTGGTCAGGGATTGTGCCGGCCCGTCGTGCATCTGACGCGCAAGACGCTGGCGCTCGGATTCCTGTGCCTGCACGATACGGACGATATTCAGCCCGCCGCGTGTGATCCCACTGCTGCCTTCGGCCGCGGCAGGGGTTTCGGGCACGAGCATATCCACGCCCTGAAGCTTATTCAGGATTTGCGACAGCAGTTGAAGCTCGCTTTCGATCTGGTCACGCAGACTGGTGAATTTCTCTAGCTGACCGCGCATGGTTGCCAGGTTGGCGCGCGCTTCCATCGCCTCGTCATACTTGTTGCGGATGTCCAGGCGGGGCATGGTTTCGATATTGTCCTGCACAAAACGCAGCTCAGTCGCCAGGTCTGCATTCTGCTGCTGCTTCCGCTCGACGAAGAGCTGCGTCTGATCAAGCTGTACCTTCAGCTCAGTCAGGCGGTCCCGTCGTTTTTTCATCTCTCCCATGAGCATGTTGATCAGCTCATCACGCGAACGTGTATCCGAGCGCATTTCCATCATCGGCTTCCCCTGTCCCTAAACTCTCGCTGCTCTTTACACTCGGCTCGTATCGCCGCGTCCATCCTGGATACGCACCCAGCCGTGCTTGATGGCGTAGACTGCTGCCTGTGTGCGATCCTGAACATTGAGTTTCTTCAGGATCGATGTCATGTGATTCTTGACGGTTTGCTGGCTGATCTGAAGGCGGCTGGCAATTTCCTTGTTGCTCAGTCCGCGGGTCACAAATTCGAGAATTTCCATCTCACGGTGGCTGAGCGGGACGAAATGTTCGTTCGGGTCAAGCGCATAGGGACCGCTGTACGCCTCAACGCTCATGTTCGCCCATTCATTCACACTCTGCGCGTCCATGCGGCGGTCATTGATCACGTAGTAGCCCTGTGCGCACTCGCGAATGATCTCGATCAGCCGTTCCGGACGGATATCCTTGGTGCAGTAGGCAGCAGCGCCGGCGCGCATCACCATCAGCACCTGTTCCGAGTCATGATAGGCGGTCAGCACGATCACGGCGATCTGGGGGCGTTCTGTCTTGAGAAGGCGCAGCACCTGCAAGCCGTTCATTTCCGGAAGGTTGATGTCGAGGATAATCACATCCGGACGGTGCTGCCGAAACAAATCCAGTCCGCGATCGCCGGACTCAGCCTGACCGACGACGGTGATGTCGTCTTCCAGCTCGATCGCCAGCCGGAGGCCATCGCTGAACATAGGATGATCTTCTACGATCAGGACCTTAATCATCGATGTCTGCCGAAGTCAATGTTCGCAAGCGGGTTCCTCAAGCGAACTCCATCTAACTCAACATGTATATTACAGGTTCACAGTGTCATCGCTGCCAGCAGTTCGAGCATCTTCAGACAAGCATTCTGGCTGCTGAAGCAGACTGAATGCATCAGCGAGGGCGTTATTACCTGACACTGATCTCCAGCTTACACTCCTTTAACAGTGTACATCGAAAAAGAAATTGCTGGCAACGATTCTCGTCTTCTATAATGGGGCGATTGCAGATGCTGAGGAACGGATGCAGGCGTGATTCAACAGCAGGTGAACGGGCTGGTCTTCTATCAGTTTGAAATGTGGCAGGATGCGCCGCTGCGGCATGGCATCTTCACGCGCAGGGGCGGCGTGAGCGAGCCTCCGTTTGACACGCTCAATCTGGGCGGGAACGTTGGCGATCAGCCGGGGGCAGTGCGTGAGAATCATCTGCGCATGTATGGCGCTCTGGGGGTGGAGGATGCGCGCGCATGCAGCGTCTGGCAGGTGCACAGCGCGGATGTCGTGCTTGCAGAAGCGCCAGCGTCTGATCGACGCTGGCTGACTTATGCCGATGCCATGATCACCGATCGTCCTGAGACACCCTTGTCGATGCGCTTTGCAGACTGTGTGCCGATTCTGTTTTACGATCCGGTGCGCGCCGCTATCGGCATGGCGCATGCGGGCTGGCGCGGGACGGTACTGGGTGTGGCGGCCAACACTGTTCAGGCGATGGTGGATGCGTTTGGCTGCCAGCCGCGAGATATTCAGGCTGCCATCGGACCGAGCATCGGGCCGGATAATTATCAGGTCGGCGAAGAAGTGGTGGCGGCAGTGATCGACTATTTCGGTAGTGCTGACGGTCTGATCCGCCGCAGTTCACAGGATGGCAGCGCATGGCTCAATCTGTGGGAAGCCAATCGCCGGGCGCTGGAACGTGCCGGGGTGACACAGGTGGAAGTTGCCGGGATCTGCACCGCCGAACATGTGGATGAGTGGTTCAGCCACCGCAGGGAACAGGGGCGCACAGGTCGCTTTGGAGCGGTGTTGAGCTTATGACAATCTGTGAAAATGTCGCCGCGGTTCAGGCTCGGATTGCAGATGCCTGCCGCAAAGCCGGGCGTGACCCCGCGTCTGTCACCCTCATCGCCGTCAGCAAAACGCATCCGCCGGAAGATGTCCTGACGGCGCTTGCATGTGGTCTGCAACATTTTGGCGAGAACCGCGTAGAAGAGTCATCGATCAAACTGCCTGCTGTCTCCGCCCGCACGGAAGCGCCGCTGACGTGGCACATGATCGGGCATCTTCAGAGCCGCAAGGCGCGCGATGCAGCCGCTTTGTTCGACTGGGTACACTCTGTGGATACAGTCAGGCTGGCGAATAAGCTTTCGTCTGCGGTGGCAGATCTTCGTCCGGAACGATCAATGCAGGTATTTCTGGAGGTCAACGTCAGCGGAGAAGCCAGTAAGTCCGGATTTGATGCTGCCGAGTGGGCTTCCAATACTGCCCAGCAGCGTGAGCTTGTCCAGAGTGTAAAGCAGATTCTTGCGCTTCCGGGCCTGAACGTGCGCGGTCTGATGACGATGGCCCCTGTCGTTGAGGATGCCGAACAGGCGCGACCGGTGTTTTCATCACTGCGAAGACTGCGTGATTTCCTCGCTGCCGAGACGGGCTGCCCGCTGAGCGATCTCAGCATGGGCATGACCGATGATTACCCCGTCGCCATTGAGGAAGGCGCAACGTTCGTCCGCGTTGGGCGGGCGATCTTTGGGGAACGTATCTATACGTGACTTTCTGACAGGCTCAAGAATTAATGGAGGGATACCATGAATGCCATTTTTATGCTGCTGTACTACGCGCTTACCGCTTTTCAGCTCATCCTGCTGGCGCGCGTTCTGCTGAGCTGGTTCCCGAACGTCGATCGCAGCAACCCACTGGTGCGCTTCGTATTTGAAATCACCGAACCCATCCTCCAGCCGA
This sequence comes from Anaerolineae bacterium CFX9, assembly GCA_030263515.1. GTDB lineage: Bacteria > Chloroflexota > Anaerolineae > Aggregatilineales > Phototrophicaceae > Flexifilum. The sequence goes on from SZPD01000009.1 coordinate 25,381, forward strand.
TCCGCAACCTGATGCCGCGTGATATGATGATCGACTTCAGCCCCTTGATCGTCTTTCTGGTCATTTCGCTGCTTCAGCGCCTGTTGTTCATGCGCTGAACCCGTGCTACCATCGGCATAGATGTGGTGTCTTCAGGAGTGCTGCAAACCGGCGCACGCCTGGCGTGGGCTGTAAAGGACAGTGCTGATGAACGATCGAAAGTTTCGAATTACGGATAGCCGCGGTGGCGCTGCGCTCAATATTCGCGTCGTCACGCAGGCTGAACAGACGGAAATTGCCGGGATTACCGAAGATGGCGAGACCCGAATCGTCAAGGTTCGCCTGATGGCCCCTTCTGCTGGCGATCCGGCTGCCAATGCGGAATTGATCAGTTATCTGGCCGCTCGGCTGGGCATCGCCAGCGAACAGGTAGAAGTTGTCCTCGGTGAAACGGGGCGAGACAAGATCGTCAGCATTTATGGCATGACCGCCGAACAGATCCAGTCCGTGTTGTTTGACGGCGGGGCGTAGAGGTTCTCGTTCGATGTCATTTCGGACAGCGCGTTCCGCAAGGTTGAGTGCGTTCATCAGAGGCTGTCTGATAGCGCTGATCGCAGGCGTGAGCGCCGCTTGCAGTGACGCACAGCAAAGCCCGACCGCGCGCCCGACGCTGACACTTATCCCCGCGACTGCCACGCCGACTCACACGCCGCTGCCCCCTACGCCGGAGCCAGATCTGACTCCGACCGCTGAGCTGCTGCTTGCGTCTACGCTGACTGTTCCTACGCCCACATCAGCGGCGGCTGGCGTCAGCGGACTGGCAGCCACCGACCCGATCGCTGCCGAACTTGTCCTGATCGCTCAGCGCGTGGTTGCGTCAGATCTCGATCTGCCTGTGCGTCGAGTACGCCTTGTAACGGTGGAGCCGTATCAGTGGACGGACAGCAGCCTCGGCTGCCCACTGCCTGATACCGTCTATGTGCCCGTCATCTCTGACGGATACCGGATCGTGCTGGAAGTTGGCGAGACGCGCTACTACTTCCACACCGACTTTGACCGTGTGCTTCCCTGCCCGGAAGGCAGCGAACGCTTGCCCGATCCTGAAGCCACCGAGCAGGAACAGCCGCCAGCCGCCACACCCACACCAGAACTGGTCGGCTAGTTGGGGGCGGGCAGCGGCTGCCCGATCATCTGCTGAAGCGACGCTAACCCGACATG
>SZPD01000404.1 GCA_030263515.1 Anaerolineae bacterium CFX9
CGGCACGCTGGAGCGGATCGCGTGGCACAAAGCCGGTATCATCCCCGCTGGCGGCTTCGCGCTGAGCGTGCCGCAGGCAGAGCCGGTCATGCGCATCCTGCAGGCTGAAGCCGGGCGGGGGGATGCCCATCTGGAGGTGGTTTCGTTTGAGGATCTGCCCGCTGCTGCTGCCGACTTTCTGGCGCAGTCCGGGTGGGTGAACGCGGACGAACTCACCGGGCGTGAGCCGCTGCCGCTGCCGGGACGCCTGGAATCGGTATCGCTGAATGGATCTCTCTGGATGATCGACGGCAGTCATACCCCGCTGGGCGCTGCCCGTCTGCGGGACTGGCTGGTAAATGCTGGCGCATCGCGGGTGGATCTGATCATCGGTATGCTGGCGGACAAGGATGCAGCGGCGTATCTGCGCGAGCTGGATCATCCCGGCTGGCGCTGGGTGCTGACGACTCTTTCTGCTCCCCGCGGCCTGCCAGCAGAAAAGCTGCGCGATGCATATATGCCGCAGCACGCACAGGTCATCGTCTGCGAGGATGTGGCTGCGGCGCTTCAGCTTGCACAGACCGGGGATGCAGAGTGGATCGCCTGCTGTGGATCGCTCCGGATCGCGGCGCAGGCGCGTGAGTTTCTGGGTCTGCTCGGCGCTGATATGGCGCAGGAAGCCCGTGCCACACGGGCGCTTTTTGAAGGCGCTTCCTACCTGGCGCGCCTGCGCTGAACGACATGCCAGAAACAGGAATTATGGCACATTCCGGGCGCAGTTGATCAGATTTCCTTATCTTCCATCTGAGCGGGAAATCGCCCAGGTTTCCGCTCATTATGCCCTGCTTAAAATCCGTCTCGGTTTGTTGACACTGCCTTAAACTGGCGATAAACTTATTCCATGAAACGCAAGATGGAGTCGCTTGACGAAATGCAGCGTTTGATCGGAAAGAAGTGCAGCAAAGCAAGCCTGCCAGATGGCACTCTCTAAGCACGCGGATACAGATCGCCGCGTGCTTTTTTATTTGTTTGTCCGTTTGAGTCGTTCAATTGCAGGAGGTTTTTCGACTATGGACTACGGGATGATCGGCAAGATCGAAAAGGCGAAGCTCTACGCCAAAGAGCCGCAGCGCATCACGTTTCATACGCTGACAGTCCAGTTCAACGGCGACAACAGCCAGTACACGATCGACCTCTCGCCTGAAGGCTGGAACTGCACGTGCCCCGGTTTCAAGACTCATCACATCTGCCCGCATATCATGGCGCTGGAGCGCGTCTTCAAGGTGATGCTCAAGCGTTCGCCGCTGCCTTATGGCGAAGGACAGAATGTCGTCAGTGATGTCGAGAAAGCCATGCGCTATGCCGATGAGACCGACCGCATCTCCGTCAATGCCTTTGACGCCGAATTTCAGGGCGATAATGGTAACCACCACTTCAGCTTCTCGCTGGAGCAGGGCTGGCAGTGCAACTGTTCCTTCTTCCAGAGCCGCGGCGTGTGCTGTCACACGATGGCGATGGAGCGTATTCTCGGCAGAATGCTGCCTGTTCCGGTAGCGGTGACCACACACTGAGCGGATCACCATCCACACAGTCTCTCACAGGAGTACGCCCCGTGCGTGCTCCTGCGTATTTTGGGGAATTTTCCGCCAGCAAACCTGAACCTTTTAGGCGTCTGCGGGGTAATTACGCTGGATTACGGCAGCTTTCATCACTTGTCATCGCGCACGAAGCATCCGCCAGTCAATGGACTTTGCTGGTGTGTTGCGTTCCCCGTAATACCCTGTAATATATCAGCCGCTGAGCTTGCCGGGTCATGTATGGCAAAATCATGAAGGTTTGATAACATTGGCGCGTTATGTGAATAAAGCTCCCACAGAGTGTTCGTTTGAAGGAGGGCAGGGCTTTGGGCGTCCTAATGGAGGTTAAAAACCTCGTCACACGTTTTTACACGCAGGAAGGCACGGTTTACGCGGTAAACAACGTGTCCTATAAATTGCACGAACGGGAAACCCTGGGCATTGTGGGAGAAAGTGGTTCGGGTAAATCCGTCCATGCCCTCTCGATCATGCGCCTGATTCCCAGCCCGCCCGGCAAAATTGAGAATGGGGAAGTCTTCTTTGAGGGACGTGACCTGCTCAAACTGAGCGGCGAGCAGATGCGCCTGATCCGCGGCGCTGATATCGCCATGATCTTTCAGGACCCGATGACCTCGCTCAATCCGGTGCTGACGATCGGCACGCAGATCACCGAGGCGCTCAAGCTCCATAAGGGCATGAACGACAAGGAAGCCGATGAGCGCGCCATCGAGCTGCTGGAGATGGTCGGTATCCCGGATGCGCGCCGCCGTCTGAAGAACTTCCCGCATCAGTTCTCCGGCGGTATGCGTCAGCGCGTGATGATCGCGATGGCGCTCTCGTGCAATCCCAAGCTGCTGATCGCCGATGAGCCGACCACCGCGCTCGACGTGACGATTCAGGCGCAGATCCTCGATCTGGTGAAGCGTCTGCGCGATCAGTTCGGTATGGCTATCATCTGGATCAGCCATGACCTCGGCGTCGTCGCCGGGCTGGCGGATACTGTGCAGGTGATGTACGGTGGGCAGATCGTCGAGCGTGGCCCTGCAACGAACGTCTTCAAGGATACGCGGCATCCCTATACACTCGGTTTGCTGCGTTCACTGCCGCGCCATGACACACGGCAGCACGGTGAGCGCCTGACGCAGATCGAAGGATCGCCGCCTGATATGCGCATCCCGCCCAAGGGCTGCCCATTCGTCAAGCGCTGCAACCTGCGCCTGCCGATCTGCGAGGAAGAAATGCCGCCGCTCATTCCGGGACCTGACGCGCATCCCGATCATCTCAAAGCCTGCCATGTCGATGTCCGCACGGGTCAGCCGTTTGCGAACCAAGGAGTTGCGACCAGTGTCTAGCGCTGCCACCGCGCCCGCAGTTGCGGGACTGAACAAACAGGAAGGACGCGAAGTTGTTGTTTCCGTTCGCGACCTCAAAAAGCACTTTCCGATCACGTCCGGTATCGTGATCCAGCGTCAGGTTGGCGCGGTCAAGGCGGTAGACGGCATCTCGTTCGATGTCTACAAGGGCGAAACGCTCGGCGTCGTTGGCGAGTCCGGCTGCGGCAAGAGCACCGCGGGACGCACCGTGCTTCAGCTTTACAAACCCACCTCCGGCTCAGTTGTGTTCGAAGGGCAGGAACTGACCACGCTGCCCTCTGGCGAGCTGCGCCGCATGCGCAAGAAGATGCAGATGATCTTCCAGGATCCGTTTGCCTCGCTGAACCCGCGTATGAGCGTCGGCAACATCGTCAGTGAGCCGCTGCGGATCCACAACGTCTACTCCAACAAGGCAGAACTGGCAGAATACGTCGAGAGCCTGCTGGAGCGTGTGGGTCTCAACCCCTACTATGTCAATCGCTATCCGCATGAGTTTTCCGGCGGTCAGCGCCAGCGTATCGGTATCGCCCGCGCGCTCGCGCTGCGCCCGAC
>SZPD01000405.1 GCA_030263515.1 Anaerolineae bacterium CFX9
CGCACCTCTTCGCTGGCTTTCAGCACAGCCGTCCCGCTGATGTAGGTTGTGCTTGAGGCGTAGGCTCCGGTGTCGAACGGCGTGAAATCCGTATCTGAAGCGTAGACGATGATATCGTTCAGCGGCACGCCCAGCGTTTCCGCGGCGATCTGCGCCAGCACGGTATCTGCGCCTGTGCCCAGATCGGTTGCCCCGAACAGCAGATTGAATGAGCCGTCATCGTTCATCTTGATGCTGGCTCCGCCCATATCAAGCCCGGCGATCCCTGTGCCATGCATGGCGACTGCCATCCCAATGCCCCGGCGCAGATGTGGCTTGCCGTTGACGGTGCACTGCTTTCCGCGTTTCTCGCTCCAGCCCATCGCCCGCATACCGATGTCAACACATTCTTCCAGCGCGCTCGTCGTCACCACCTGCGGCTTGCCTTCGCGCCCCTCACCGAGAGCGACCGCCATCACCAGCGGGTCGCCTTCGCGAATCCAGTTCCTGCGCTTGAACTCGATCACGTCGTAGCCGAGCGCAGTGGCAATTTCCTCCACATGAACTTCAAGCGCGAATAAGGCCTGCGGCGCGCCGTAACCCCGGTAAGCGCCGGGCGTCGGGATATTGGTATAGACCACATCGCATGTGAACTTGCTGTATGGTGCATTGTAGGTGGTCAGCCCACGGAACCCGCTCACCATTTGAACGGTCAGCCCGTGCGTGCCGTAGGCTCCCGTATTGGCGATGATATGCATTTCGCAGGCGACGATCCTGCCGCTGTCGTTCACGCCCGTTTTGAAGCGGATGATCTGCGGGTGACGGCTGCGGGCGCTGGTGAATTCCTGTTCGCGGGTGTACTCGAAGCGCACGGGCCTGCCCGTGGCGAGAGTCAGGTGCGCGCACAGATCTTCGATCAGCATTTCCTGCTTGCCGCCGAAGCCGCCGCCGATACGCGGTTTGACGACGCGGATCTTCTTGACCGGCAGCCCCAGCAGCGGGGCAACCATGCGGCGCACATGAAACGGAACCTGCGTGCTGGTGCGGATCACCAGCCGATCATCTTCATCCCACCATGTGATGACTACATGCGGCTCGATGCTCGCCTGCTGCACCTGATGAACACGATATTCGCCTTCAAAAACATGGGCAGCTTCTCCCCAGCGGGCTTCAGCGTCGCCAACCTCGGCGTGGATATGATGGACGATATTGCGCTCGCGGTCATGAATGCCATCCACACCCGGATCATCGTGCAGGATCGGCGCGCCCGGCTGCATCGCTTCCAGCGGGTCGAAAACGGCGGGCAGCACTTCGTATTCGACATCGATCAGTTTGAGGGCTTCGTTGGCGATTTCGATCGTTTCCGCCGCGACGACGGCGACGCGATCGCCGACATGGCGCACCTTCGTATCCAGCGACACCTGATCATAGGGCTTGGGGTTCGGGTAGCTTTGCCCGCCCGAAGCGTAATGCACGCGCGGCACGTCTTCATGCGTCAGGACGGCGTGAACGCCGGGCAGCGCGCGGGCGCGGCTGGCGTCGATGCGCACGATTCGCGCATGGGCGTGCGGGCTGGTCAGCATCGCCGCGTAGAGCATACCCGGCATGTCGATGTCATCGGTGTAGACCGGTTTTCCAGCCGCCAGTTTGACCGCATCGACTTTCGGTTCCGGTTTGCCGACTGTTTTGAGCTTGTCAACCTGCGGCGGGGTGACGACGACAGCAGGAATGGTGATCGTCCGCGTCGCCACATCGCCGCCCGAATGTGCGTCCGGATCGAAGGGGGTATCCGCCGCGGGCAGACCGAACAGATCGGGCGGGGCAGGGATAGCGCGCTCCAGCGGCAGATAAGGGGGAACTTCCTCGCCGCGCAGCACCGCCGCCGCGCGCAGCACTGCCTGTACGGGCTTGACATAACCTGTCTCGCGATCAAGGACGCCGCTGAGCGCGGCGCGCACTTCAGCTTCGGTTGGGTTTGGGTTTTCCCGCAGCAGAGCATAAGCGCATAAAATCTGTGCGGGCGTTGTATAGCCGCTCTGGATAGCGCCCGTCTCTATGAAGGCTTCCTGCAGGGGGTGGAGGTGGCGCGATGTGCCGATACCTTCCAGCGTCGTGATCTCGTGGCCGTCCGCCTGCGCAGAGAGCATCGTCTGCGCATTGACCGGGCGACCGTCGAACAGCACCGTATCAGCGCCTGTCAGCCCCTGTTCATCACCAAATTTAACACTGTGGCAGCCCAGCCGCCTCAGCGTGCGCAGCAGACGCTCATGCGGGGCAACATGCACACTTCTTTTCTCGCCATTGAGCGTAATGATAATTTCCATGGCAGGTCTCCATCAACTCGTGCAGCGCGTCACAGCGCGATCATGGGCGAAATCAGTTCAAACCCGCGCATTCCAGCAGGGCGCGGCGTACACAGACGGCAGCCATGACACGCCGATACTCCGCGCTGCCTTTGTAATCTCCATGAGTATGAAACTGGTCACTGACTGTCGCTACAGCATCGCGGATCGTCGCTGCATTCAGCGGGGCATCCGTCAGGCTGTCGAGATCGATCAGGGTGACTGGATCCTCGTTCACGCCTGCGAGCGCTGTAAAGGCTTTGCCAACCCTGTTCTGATCATCAAAGTAGATGAACACAGCCGCGCACACGAGCGCGCTGTCGGCGGGCGTCCGTGTCACCGACGCAATGGCAAAACGCTGATGGGCCTGAAGGGCTGGAAAGTCCATCTCCATGAGGATGCCGTTCACGGGACGCTGAAGGAAGCTCAGCGCGTTGAGAGTCTGCGTAGAGCCATCGGGCAGGGCGAACGTCATGCCCGGTTCATAGGCGGCGATGGCGGCGATCCACTCGCGCAGCAGAGGATGATGACGGCACGCAATGCTCTCGCCGAGCGAGATCTGGTTGAGCAGATTGAGAGGGATGCACCGGGTCAGTGAGCGGCGCAGCGCGATCGGGAGCGTGGTCTGCGCGGCCAGATCGCTGAGCATCCGCGCGCCGCCGATCTGAACGCCGGCGCTGCCGACCTCCATGCGCTGAAGTTCAGGGATGGCTTGCAGATCGACGAACTGCCTGATCGCCGGATCATCGCCCGCCAGCGCCAGCCCGCCCCCAGCCAGCATGACCGTCTCGCGCTCACCGAGAAGGGCAGCCGCCTCTGCCAGTGTTCTGGGTCGGTGATAATGCTGTAGATTTGGCATGGGACGCCTCTTTATCTCGTCGCTAGGATGAGTAAGAAAAGATACCCTACCAGCGCGCCAAAGACCACGACTAAAGCGATCCAGATTTCGCGTTCCAGCGGCAGGCTGCGCCGATGTACCACGCGCCAGCATGACCGCGAGCAGAAGTATGCAAAGGTCGTTGTTCCCTCCTCCGCGCTCACTTCAAGCCTCAGCCGGTGGCGGCCGCACATCGATCGGCGGCAGTGCGGATTGCCGCAGCGCTCAGGCTGGCTCTCCGCATGGCACAGGTAACAGGCAGACATCATCATTCACCG
>SZPD01000406.1 GCA_030263515.1 Anaerolineae bacterium CFX9
ACAGTGTGTTTGTAGGCGAAGATAGCCCGGAGAATTTGCATGTCGTCACCCGTTCCATCGTCGTTTGTTCCCTCTGTGGAGCAGGGCGAAGAGATCCTCAGACCTCGCGTCCTGATCGTGGACGACGAAGAATCGAATCGGGTACTGCTGGGACGTGCGCTGACCAATGACTACGAGGTGATGATCGTCAGCAGTGGTCAGGCTGCGCTCGACGCGATCGCCACGCACCCGTTTGACTGTGTGATCCTCGACATCAATATGCCGGTCATGGATGGTTTCGCCGTGCTGCGCACCATTCGCAAGGTATATGAACCTACCGAACTGCCTGTCATCCTGATGTCTGGCCGCTCGGACGCTGGTGATATTGTGCAGGGTCTTGGGCTTGGGGCCAGCGACTATATCACCAAACCGATCACGCTCAGCGTCACAGCGGCGCGCCTGCGCACACAGGTGACGCTCAAGCGGCTCGCCGACGACAACAAGCGCACTATCCACGATCTGCACCTGGCACAGAAGATGCAGGAACGCTTCTACCGGATCGTCTCGCACGATCTGAAAGGCCCGCTGACCAATCTGCGGATGGCGCAGTATCTGCTGCGCGACCTGCTGACTGACAATCCCGCCGCCAGTTCCATCCTCGAAAATATCGATCTCTCGCTGAACGAGATGCAGGATATGATCCGCGTCTTTCTCGACGTGGCGGCTGCCCAGCCCGGACAGGTGGAAACCCGTATCATCTGCCTGGATCCGGTGCTCATCCTGCGCAATGTCGCCAATATGTATACGCTGAATGCCGGGCGAAAGCAGATTCAGATCGCGATCGATCAGAATGAGCCGGTGCTTGCCTACGCCGATCAGCGGCTGCTCACGCATATCGTCAGCAACCTGGTCAGCAATGCCATCAAGTACAGCCCACCGCATACGCTGACGCGGCTGGGTTGGGAACGCCTCAACGATCATGTACGCATCTATGTTGCCGATCAGGGGCCTGGTATCCCCGAAGCTGAGCGTGACGGCTTGTTCAAGATGTATGGCAAGCTGAGCAATCGCCCGACAGGGGAAGAAAGCAGTACCGGGCTGGGCTTGTGGATCGTCCGGCATCTCGCCGATCTGATCGGCGGGGATGTCGGCGTGGAGTGCCCGCCGGAAGGGGGATCGGTCTTCTGGGTGGAACTGCCAGCTTGTGACGAGGAAACGCCGCTGCCTCAGGATGACGACGGCACGTAGATGACGAATCCGTCTTCGAGATCGCGGACGAGCGCGGATCGGGGATAGCGGAGCAGGATGAAGACCATCCACAGATCGCCGATCGCGCCGCCCGCGTTGATGATGACCCCCAGCGCCACAAAATAAGCCCACTGCCACGGCACGATCAGCATCAGGAACATGCCGAGCAGTGTGATCACGACCAGCGGAGCCAAAGCCACCAGCAGATATTCGCGCTTGCGAAAGAGCGCCTGATCGGCCGTGGCGTAAAGCACCCCTTTATCGAGCTTGATGCCGTAGCGCGCCTTGTGCCCCACCATGCGAATGGCGATCCCGTGAATCAGTTCATGCAGCGGCAGCACCACCACAACGGCGATCACCGCGCCTAGCAGCCACGGAATTTCGCTTGCCGGGTCGCTCGGCGTCGGGTTGACCGCAGCGGCGACCACCCACCAGCCCGCCATTGCCGCCAGCGCCAGCGCCATCGGAACCAGCCCGGCGATATTCAGCCAGAGGATCAGATTGCCTTCGGTCAGCATCGTCCGGCGAACCTCATGATAGTTTTCAGGCAGTGACTGGATCGGAGCCATCACGAATCCTGTGGGGCAGGCGGAAGCTGTGGTTTCTGTACCCAGGTTGGCGTGGGGGTGATGTGATCGGCCGGCCGGCTGCCCGCGTCATCGAGATCGCTGTCTTCCAGCCGCTGAACGACTTCAACTTTCATATCATGGTCGGTCAGAATCTGACAGCTCAGGCGCATTTCGCCGAGCAGACCCCGCGCTTCCAGCCGTTCAAGCTCGGCGGCGGTCATCTTGTCCGGTTCACCCTCATGAAAGACGACACGGCAGGTTGTGCAGCGCGCATGACCGCCGCAGCGGTGAAGAATGTCGATGCCGGCGTCTTCGATCGCCAGTACCAGCCGTCTTCCGCCCGGCGTCTCAAAAGTCTGCCCATCCTTGAGGGTGATCAGGGGCATTGCCGGTTTCTCCTTTCAGGGGGTCGGTTTTTTCAGAAATAAGGCAGAGCGCGTCACTTCGAGCACAATTTCACCATGCTGATTGCGCCCGATGTGCCGCAGCGTGATGATGCCACATTCAGGGCGCGAACTGCTCTCGCGTTTGGCCATCACTTCGGTCTCGGCGTAGATCGTGTCTCCTGCGAAGACCGGCTTCGGATGCTTCACCTGTTCATAGCCGAGGTTGGCGACGATCGTTCCCTGCGTGAGTTCGCTCACGCTGATCCCGATCACCAGGCTGAGCGTGAGCAGACCGTTCAGGATCGGCCTGCCGAATTCGGTGCGCGCGGCAAAATCGGCATTAATATGCAGCGGCTGAGTATTGAGCGTCAGCGCGTTGAAAAAAACATTATCCGCCTCGGTGAGCGTGCGCGCGGTGTCATGCCGGATATGCATCCCGATATCAAGGTCGTCATAGTAGCGACCCGCCATCATCTGCCTCCCTGTTGACAATACACGCCCGATTGTACCACGCCGGGAACGCGAACCGCCCGAAGTGAGGGGGGACACTTCGGGCGGCTCTAGAGGGAAGGGCGTATAAAGGGTTCGTCTGCATGACCCATGCCCACAAGCCTGATGATGCTTACGCTAAATCACTCACCACTCAGGAGATACTGCAACTGACTTATCAGGCTTGTACTCATCTGCAAGGTTATTCGCAACGTTTAAGTCATCCCTGAATCGGACATAAGCGGACTATGAGAGCGCTATGTCCCTGGCTGACCGACCGGCGCGAAGCCGGGAATGGGTGTTCCTTCAAAGGGCGGCGGCGCGAACGGATCGGGCGTCGGCGTGGCATTGGCGCAGAAGGCATTCGCCGTCTGAAGCTTGCCATTGGCAACCCCGGATGGCAGCACGCGCACCGCATTCTGATACTGAATGGCTGCCGGGCAGAATTCATTCTGGGCGGCGAAGGCATCTCCACGGGCCACATACAGGTTGTAGAGCAGCCGCTGGGCTTCAGCATAGTAGCGCCCGCCTGCGCCCGCATTCAGCAGCTCGTTGAGCGCCGCGATCGCGTTGGGATCGCCCAGCGGCGCGCCAGCGCGGGCACTCAGATACAGGTTCGCCGCATAGCGTTCGTACTCGATATTGCCATCGATCAGTCCCAGCTCTGCGGCGCGCCCTGCGATCACGTTGGCGGCCGCCGGCTGCATCTGGTTATACAGGCTGAGCGCGTAGCTGTTCAGCGCGCGCCGCATCAACTGCGGAATGAATGTCCGCAGGCT
>SZPD01000407.1 GCA_030263515.1 Anaerolineae bacterium CFX9
TCCTGGGGCTGGATAGGGTCCCAAGGGTTGGGCTGTTCGCCCATTAAAGCGGTACGTGAGCTGGGTTCAGACCGTCGTGAGACAGGTCGGTCTCTATCCGCTGTGGGCGGAGGGGGTTTGAGAGGCGCTGTCCCTAGTACGAGAGGACCGGGATGGACGAAGCGCTCGTGTGTCGGTTGTCATGCCCATGGCAGCGCCGAGTAGCGAACTTCGGAGCAGAGAACCGCTGAAAGCATCTAAGTGGGAAACTGACCTCAAGATGAGACCCCCCACTGCGAGAGCAGGTAAGACCGCTGGGAGACGACCAGCTGGATAGGCGGGAGGTGGAAGCGCAGTGATGTGTGGAGCTGACCCGTACTAATGGTCGAGGGCTAACCCGCGTGATGCGGGGAAGCAGGAGCTTGTTGCGCGCGCCGGAGAGGTGAGTGGTGGTGGTGAAGGCAGCGAGCGTCAGGAGCAGCAGAGGCGTGATGTCGGGAACTGGTTTGTGAGACAGCAGAGAGATGAGAGGGAGAGCAGGGAGGCGTTGGTGACAGGAGCGGTGAGGGTCCACCCGGTCCCATCCCGAACCCGGAAGTTAAGCTCACCAGCGCGGATGGTACTGCGCGGGCGACTGCGTGGGAGAGTACGCCGTTGCCAACCCTTTCTGTTTCCTCCATCTCTCTGATGACTTTATCTTGTGACACACACACACTGATGACTTTATCTTGTGACACACACACACATAACGGCGAGCAGGCTTACCCTGTCTCGCCGTTTTTGATTCGTCTGCTGAGTCTTCACCGCATATCTACGAGATTTATATGAGAAGAATACAACGAAAAATAGAAATTTAAACTATACTTAACGTGGAAGCACTATCTTCAGTAAGGAGAAAGTCATCGATGTCTGCAAAGCTCAAGTTTGTCTCCAGAGGTTCGATTCTCGCGCTGCTCGTGTTCGTACTGCTGATATCAGCATCAGTGACATTTGCTGAAACCAGTGTGTTTACCGGTTTCATTGCGAGTGGCTCACAGTACGATCTTTATTCCCTGACCTTTACGGTTCCAACACAGGTGACTGCGACATTGGTGTGCGACTTCGATGGTGTCAGCCGCCCGCTTGACCCGGTTCTATCTGTGTTCGATGAGTTTGGTAATCCTGCCAACATCGTTACTGCCATTTTCTATAATGACGATGGATTCGGGTTGGATGATTTCCCCAATGGTGTGGATTGTGATGCATTCGACAGTTCATACCTTAACTTCAATGTCGAACCCGGCACGTATACTTTCCGTGTCGATGGCTTTGGAAGTTCAACGGGACCCTACACACTGACCATCAATCATACCGTCATCACTGGTCATCAGTTCACGGATGGCCGGATCAACCCGCATAATCACGCGCCCGCGGTAGTTTACTGCAACGGTACGACCGCTGATATCTACAGCCCGGCTGGCGTTCTGCTGATGAGCATCACGGCGGATGAAGCTGCTGCCGCGGCGGCTGGTGCAGTCGTGGAGTCTGCGGGGGGCGCTGCGGTGAGCAAGACGGCCGATGGACGCCTGTCGCTGCTGGCAACGCTGCCAGATGGCAAGGGGTATCTGTTCATCTGGAATGGTTGCCCGGCAGTGACATCGGAAACCTATACCATCGAAGGTGGAGTCGGCATCCTGTTCGAGACACGCCGCTACTGATTGATCGCTGTCAGCTTTCGGCACACAGGGCATCCCGTGAGGGGTGCCCTGTTTTCATTCCACGCGGCGCACGTCCACCGGGTAGCGAATGGTGTTCAGAACCGGACAGGTGGCTTCCACCGCCTGATGCATAGCCGCGATCTGATCCGCTTCAGCAGGTGAGACGACCTCAGCATGCCACGTGATGTTGGTGAGCGCGGGCGCACGATCAGACGGCATTCCGATCACGCTTGCCATATCCAGGCTGGCGCTGACATGAATCGCCACATGATCGAGAGGCAGGCGCATCAGCGTCGCCTGAATGAGATAGGTATGGACAAGGCAGCTAGCCAGCGAGCCGAGCATCATCTCAGGCGCGGTCGGTCCGAGAGCGTGCCCCGCCAGCCCCGGTGCGGAATCGCTGACGAGGGTGAATGCGCCCATCGTCGTCAGCCTTGCGCCCGTGATTCCTGCGACTTTTGCCGATGCGCTGACTGTGATTTCCGCCGCGGCGCGGTTATCCGTCCAGTCTGCGCGGCGCGCCGCCAGCGCTTCTGCTTTCCGTTCCAGATAGGGATCGAGTTTTGACACGATGTTCAGCCTTCCTGACTCAGGATGATGCAGCTCGACGTGGCGTGCGCGTATAGTTTCCCCCGGCTATCGACGAGTTTTGCCTGCGCTGTGGCGATTTTTCTGCCCATATGAACGACTTCGCCGATACTGTGCACTTCTCCTGTGGCAAGCGTGATCGGGCGTACCAGGTAAGTGTGGAGATCCACGGTAGCATACCCTGTGCCTTTGGGGAGCATGGAATGGACAGCGCAGCCCATCGAGGCATCGAGCAGAGTGCAGTAAAAGCCGCCCTGAACGGAACCGATCGGGTTGTAGAACTGTTCCGCCGGCGTGCCGGAAAAAGTGGCGTGTCCCGCACTCGCCTTGATCAGCCGTATATTGAAAAGGCGCGCTATCGGCGGGAACGGAATCTCGCCGCTGATGATAGCATTCAGATAATCGATCCCCGCCATCTCTCTGGCGGCGGACGCGCCGATCATCGGGTCTTCCCACGTCACGGTGACGCTGCGTTCACTCATGCTTATCTCCCTCCTCAGGCAGAAAAGGACGCCTTTTCATCATACACTGACGAGGATGATCCCGGCGAAAATGAAGCCGATCCCCAGCCACTGATACCAGCGCATGCGTTCGCGCAGGAAGATCCACGCCAGCACGACGGTAACCGCAGCGAACAGGGACGACAGCACCGTCACCACCGAAACCTGATCAGTCGTCAGCCCAATGGTCATCAGTACGTAGGCGGTCGTATCGAGGATGCCGATCGCGGCGACGGGTATCCATGCCTGACCGCGCGGACGTGCCAGCCCGCCGCGCAGTGCCAGCGCCACCGAGAACATGATCAGCACGGATACCAGACGATAGATCGCGATCGGGACGACCGCACCCAGCACCGGTGTGATATAGAAACCGAGGATGAAGAAGGATACCGAGTAGCCGGCGGAAGCCGCGATCGCCCACAATACTCCCTGTGGCACGCGGCGTCCATTGTGCGTCACCGCGCTTTCCGCGCTGTTCGTTTCCTGTGTGCTGATCGAAGCCAGCACCACGCCGACGATCGCTGCGATGATGCCTGCCAGCCGCGAGTGTGACAACTGCTCGCCGACCAGCAGCGCGAGGATGACGGTGAACGCGCTGTAGCTCGACGCGATCGGAGACACGATCGACAGCATGCCCACCTCAAATGAGCGATAGAGGGCAAACGAGGCGCACACATTCAGGATAGACTGCGCAATCGTCAGCAGCAGAACGTCGTTAGCGCTGGAAAGCTGCCGCGCCAGCTCGCCAGAGAAAAGCGCGTAGCCGCCCAGCCCAATCAGCCCGATAAACTGCATATAGAACAGTGTTCGGAACGTCCCGATCTGGCGCGTCGAAAAGCGCGCAACCAGATCCGAGACGCCGAATCCGAAAGCGGACAGAAGTCCCAGAAGAATACCCATCAGGATCCTTTGACAGATGCAGAACCGTCACCGTCCGGCGCGGTTCCTCTATTTATATCGGATATATGCGGCTTCGTCATGCCGGTGGGAAAAGGGCTTGCCAGATGAACAGCGTCGCCATGCCGATCACGATCGTCAGCAGCAGATTCTTCATCCGCCATGCGACCAGAATGGACACGATTCCGCTGACCATGAACCCGTTCAGGCTGATATCGATCGTTCCCTGAGGCATGACGATCGTCGGTGTGATGATCGCGGCAAGTACCGCCGGGGGGACATAGCGCAGGGCGCGCACCACAGTCGGCGAGAGTTTAATCCGGCCAACCAGCACAAGCAGCGGATAGCGCACCGCAAACGTCACCAGCGCCATCCCGATGATCATCAGCCATTCGCTGTTCATCCTGC